>NZ_JBHFLL010000088.1:0-25998 GCF_041928595.1 Microcystis sp. BLCC-F209 | reverse complement strand
CTGATAACTGATAACTGATAACTTATAACTGATAACTGATAACTGATAACTGATAACTGATAACTGATAACTGATAACTGATAACTGATAACTGATAACTGATAACTGATAACTGATAACTGATAACTGATAACTGATTTAACCTGGCCAATTAACCCAATCTTGGGGTTTTAGGAAGACATCATAGAGTTTTGCTTCTGGGGTGTTTGGTGCAGGTTGATAACAGTATTCCCAACGGACTAAAGGAGGTAAAGACATCAAAATCGACTCGGTACGACCGTTAGTTTGCAACCCAAAAATTGTGCCACGATCATAAACTAAATTAAATTCTACATAACGACCGCGACGATAGAGTTGAAACTGACGTTCTCTGTCACCGTATTCCGTCGAGTGCCGTTTCTGGACAATGGGAACATAAGCGGGTAGAAAAGCTCGGCCACAGTCATTAATAAAACTAAAAATTTCTTCCCAGTTGCGGGGTTGTTGGGGAGATAATTTTTCTGAATAGATAGCGGCATCACTTTCGGCAAAAGGACCCCGATAGAGAGGGTCTAAACCGTCTTGGTAATCAAAGAAAATCCCGCCGATGCCTCTAGCTTCCTGACGATGATTGAGATAAAAATATTCATCACACCAGCGTTTAAAAACGGGATAATATTCGGGATGATGTTGGTCGCAAACCTGTTTAAAAGTGCGGTGAAAATGACTAGCATCTTCTTCAAAAGCATAGTAGGGAGTTAAATCAGCGCCACCGCCAAACCACCAAACCGGACCTGCTTCAAAATAGCGATAATTGAGGTGAACCGTGGGAATATAAGGATTGCGAGGATGCAAAACCATCGAGGTTCCCGTGGCGTAAAATTGATGACCGGCAGCCTCGGGCCGTTGTTTGGCAATGCTAGGGGGTAATTCTTTCCCCCAAACTTCCGAAAAATTCACCCCTGCTTGTTCAAAAATTGCCCCTTCCCGCAAAACTCGCGAACGTCCGCCACCACCTTCGGGCCGTTGCCAACTATCTTCGATAAATTTTGCTTGTCCATCCACTTCTTCTAATCCCTGACAAATTTCATCCTGTAGGGATTTCATAAATTCACTGACGCGGCTACGGCTGTCACTGGCGGGTAAATTGGCAAGGGTGGGGGTTGTGGTGAATGCAGTCATACTTAAGGATCAAAGTTGATAACTCAGTGATTATATTACTACTGGGTGATGAAACGGCCGCTCTTCGATACTTAACTTAACATTTAGACGGATTGGGGGTTGGGAAGTGGGGAAGTGGGGAAGTGGGGAAGCGGGGAGAATAAATAAAAATAATCTCCTGACGACCGGCTCCTGAATTTCGCCAGAATTACTCTCAATCAGGTTTTTTTAAGAGTTTTGCGCCACAGTTTTTACAAAAGTTGGCATCTATATCGTGACGGGGTAAACCACAATCTGGACAAGGATAATCAATTTGAGTGCCAGATTTTAATATTTGTTTAGTCAGAGTGCTAATTTGCAAGGGAATTAACAAAACTCCCGTTAAAATCATTAAAACTGTCACCATTTTGCCCCCATCAGAAAGGGGAGTCACATCCCCAAATCCCACGGTAGTCATAGTCACAACGGCGAAGTAAAAAGCATCAAAAAATGTCCGATAGACTTGAGGATTAATCGGGTGTTCGATCTGATAAATTAAACCCGCATAGACAAAAATAATCGAAAATAGAGTTAGTAATATGCGAGTAAATACTATCTGGTCGGAAGTTTTAATTTGAAAAATAGAAAGATCGGAACCAAAAAACCGAATCACTCGCAAAATTCTAAACCAGCGAAAAATTCTAAAGAATCTAATATCAAAAAAACCAAAAAATAGGGGTAGAATTGATAATAAATCTAGGATGGAAAAAATATTAAAAATAAAGCCTAGTTTTGATTCCGCACACCAAAACCGAATTAAATACTCTAGGGAAAATAAGCTTAAAATTCCTCCATCAAGCTGACGTAACCACAGTTGCCAAGTGGCGGATAAGGGATAGGTTTGAGCCACATAAATCCCCAAAGATAGTAAAATTAATGCCAAGATAAGCAGATTTACCGTCAGTCCGATCGCCGTGGTGACATCCTCTAAATAAAAAGCTATCTTGGCACGAAAAGAGAGCATAAATTCAGCTATCAGTAAACAGTAACCAGCAATCAATGAACTGAAAGCTCACATCTGATAACTGATAACTGATAACTGATAACTGATTAAGGTAATTCCACCGAAGTTGGTTTAGCAATATGAGGTAAACCCCAACCCAATTTTTCCCGGAGGATACGGAAGAATTCCGTCGATTGCAGACGAATAAAATGAGCTTGGTGGGGCGATTTCTGCACATTAATTCGATCTTCTGGCAAGATATAAGAACCGCCATTACCGTCCACCACCATCACCATCCTGTTAGCAGTTGCTGGGAAAATATTCACCGTTTCCTTGTCAGAAAATACCAAGGATCTGGAAGCTAAAGAATGGGGACAGATGGGAGCTAATTGTAATACCGGCACATCGGGAGTTATTACCGGGCCACCGGCGCTGAGAGCATAGGCAGTAGAACCGGTGGGAGTGGAGAGAATCACCCCATCGGCAGCGATATCGACGGGTGCGTGTTCACCAATTTGAATCTCAAAATGACACATACTGGTGAGGGGTTCCCGGTGGACGACCACCTCATTGAGAGAAAGTGCCTCCCAGAGGAGGGTATCTTCGCGAAACAGTCGCACCGTGATCATCGAGCGATTTTCGATGGTGTAATTCCCCTCTAAAACCTGCTCTAAGGCTGGTTCTAGCTGATTTAGGTAAATTTCGGTCAAAAAGCCCATGTGTCCCGTATTGACCGTTAACAGGGGCAAATTGAGGGTGGCCAACTGCCGGGCCGCCGATAGGACTGTACCATCGCCCCCCAACACGATCGCAAAACTTAAATCTTGCTCGAAGTGGGGGGGGACTAACTGATCGATCGGGGTAAAACAAACTGGGCGAGAGGGTTTAGAATGGCCTAGTAGGCCACCGCTGCCGGTAGCCATAAACACCTGCCAACCTAGGGAAAGTAGCTGATCTTGTATCTGATGGGCTGTTTTACAAGCGATAGGCTTAATATCGTTGTAAATAATGCCGATTTTGGGCATTGACAAATTTTCCTACTGCTGAATCACGCTTTCTTTTTGAAAGGGGTTTTTTTCTTCTTCTGAGCTTTTTGTTTCTCGAAGTCGATTTCCTTGAGCTTCTTGAGAATGCGGCTAAAGTATTCTTGTAAATAGGATTCTAAAGTAGTTGTTTGACTCGGATCAAGGCCAAATACTTGATAAACTTCTTTCATTGGAGCATCAAGAGCCTGACCACTAGCGAGAACTTCCGCAAAAGCTAGTCGGTCGGATATATTATAGGTCCATTGGAAACAACGGGTTATTCCTCGCATAAAACGCAGTAATCCCATGGGTAAACGCCAAATTTTCCCCTCTTTACCCGATAGGCGCTCGCAAACTTCGATAATTTCTTCAGCTTTCCACGCTTTGCTGCCCACCACGGGATAGGATTGACCGACGGTTTCGGGGACTTCTAGGGCGCGAACGGCGAATTTAGCGATATCTTGGGTGTCCATGTAGGCGATCGCTGTACTTTCCCCCGTGATCCAGACGGTTTGATTATCTAACATCGGGATGGCGTATTGACCGATTAAACCCTGCATAAAGCCACAGGGACGGAGAATTGTATATTTTAAACCCGATTCTGCCAGAAATTTCTCGGTACAGCGTTTTATCTCCATTAAAGGCACATTGGGATATTTTTCGGCATTGAGAATCGAAAAGAAAATAAAGCGATCGACTCCGGCAGTTTTGGCCGCTTGAATCAGATTAACTTTACCATCCCAATCCACCTGTTTAATGCTGGCTGAGTCCGTCGCCCGGGCAGTAGCGGCATCGATTACCGCATCCATTCCCTCTAAAGCGGTAATAATGGTACTCTTATCCCGCAGGGTTCCCCCGACTAATTCCGCGCCCCATTCCTTCAAAAAAGCGGCTTTTCTCTGACTGCGGACCAAACAACGCACTTGATGTCCCTGATCGATGGCATGACGCACGATCTGTCGCCCTAGGGTTCCCGTGGCACCGACAACTAATACTTTCATCTATAATTAATTTTTTGTTACATTTGTTAACACTTCTCTAAGATAGTATCAAAAAAGTGGATCATTCTGGATAGAAAAATTCTAAGATTCCCAGATCCCCGTCCAGTTCTACCATTGTTCCCACTGGTAAAGCGGCATTATCGCCATCATGACCGAAAGGTAACTCAGCAATAACCGCAATGCCTAAATCGCCCAAACGCTCTTTTAAGACTTCCCCCACGCTTTGACTATCGCTGCCGGGGGCTGCCAGACAACGGCTAAAACGACCGAGGGCAATGCCTTTAATTCGGGAGAAAATGCCCAGCATTCGCCACTGAGTTAACATTCGATCGATCCGGTAGGGGGCCTCGGTTACGTCCTCTAGGGCTAAAATTACCCCCTCTAGGGTGGGTTGAACCGAGGTTCCGAGGAGATGGGTGGCTACGGTTAAATTAGCCGGTAATAAGCGTCCCCGCACTTTGCCCCCACCCCAACCTTGACCGATAAGAGGGGCTAAAGGACGACCTTCCAGAAGAGAAAAGAGGCGATCAATTGATTGGGGACTTTCCTGGGCTAAGGTGGTTAAAACTGGACCGTGAACGCTACAAATGCCTTGTTTCGCTAAACTCCATAAAATCCCCGTCACGTCGGAAAAACCGATTAACCATTTCGGGTTAGTTTTTGCCCATGTCCAATTTTCTAAGAGGCGAGCGCTACCGTAACCCCCCCTAGCGCAGAGAATTGCTTGACAATCGGCATCTTGCCATGTTTGGGCCAAAGCTTGACGACGTTGCTCGTCGCTACCGGCGAGATAACCGAGACGATTCGACCAATTCTCGCTAAATTCCACTTGATAACCCCTCGATCGCCAGATTTCTACGCCTTTTTCTAGGGCGGCTAATTCCTTGACGGCGCCACTGGTGGCCACCAGAGAAACTTTAGCGCCGGGTTGCAGAAACGATGGGATGATCATAGGTTAATTCTCTTTTGTTGGCGGATTAAGCTGAAATTACAGGTAATTTTGTGACAGCATGAAAACTGACAGCATATTCTATCGAATGTTTCTCGATTTTCCCGATTCGTTCTTTGAATTAATTGAGCGACCCGATGCTATGGTTAGCAATTATCGATTTACTTCCCAAGAAGTCAAACAACTAGCTTTTCGATTGGATGGTTTATTTTTGCCGCTCGATAATCTGGAAAATTTGCCCTTTTATCTGGTAGAAGTGCAGTTTCAAAAGGATGAAGACCTATATTATCGATTATTTTCGGAACTTTTCTTGTATCTTAGACAGTATAAACCTTTGTCACCCTGGCAGATAGTTGTTATTTATCCTAGTCGAGAAATTGAGCGAGAACATCCCCAGCAATTTGCAGATTTGTTATCCTTGGACAGGATTAAAAGAATCTATCTGGATGAAGTGGCTAATGATGAGATTCCTTCCTTAGCGATCGCCCTGATCAAATTGGTTACGGAAAGTGAGAGTCAAGCTGTTAATTCTGCTAAGATTTTAATTAAACAGGCTCAAAGAGAATTGAGCGATCGCTTAGTGCAGAGAAATGTCATTGATTTAATCGAAACGATCATCATTTATAAGTTACCCCAAAAAAGTCGAGAGGAAATTGAAGCTATGTTGGAACTACAAGACCTAAAACAAACTCGTTTCTATCAAGAAGCTTTTGGAGATGGAATTGAACAGGGAATAAACTTGCAAAAATTGAAAACAATTCCTCTACTGCAAGACCTCGGTTTAACCCCGCAACAAATCTCGGAACGCTTAGACTTGACTCTGGAAACAGTGCTTAACTATTTGGCACAACAGCAACAATAATCAATCCTGTTTCAACAGTATAGAAAAGCATCAATAGTAGTGAATTAGTGACCTTTAAGCTATCAGGGATAACTCGATGAATAACGACTTATTGACTTTTCTCTTTGGTGTTACCCTTCTCATTCTCTATCTAGTTTTTTCAGCTTTAACCGAGATGGGAACAAAATGGCCTTGGACAAAAAAATAGAAATCCTTATAGAGGTTAATAAACATAACACTGGCAGGGATTCGGCCATTGGAAAGATTCTAGAGATTTACTATCTAAAAAATTAACTCGATCGCTCTACTGATAAAATATGAAACTAATCGCTGATATTTCCCCCAGCTTGGATTTATTCTTGTTGCTTTTTTTCTGGCATTGTCTCATCGGTGGCATTGCTACAGTCATCGCTATCAATAAAGGCTATCCAAGATTAAATTGGCTAATCTTCGGACTTCTGGGAGGAACCTTTACCTTTTTTATCGCTCTTTTTCTGAAAAAAAAGCCCAAAATTTAAGGGATGGCATTGCTTGATTATCCCTTAATAGTTCCCATCAACACCTCTAAATCTTCTGCGTCTAACTCCTCTGGGATGCCATTACGAATTAATTCCGAAAAATCCTCATTGGGAACCATAAAACATAGTGCATAAAGTCTTCCGTCCCCCACATTTCTAATCTCGTGAATACCCGTGGGACGGACTAATAAACTATCCCCTGGACTTAGGGGAATCGGTTTACCATCACAGATAGCCATTCCCTCCCCTTTGAGGATAAAAAACATTTCTACGGCAAAATGATGACGATGGGTAGGGGTACAACCGTGGGGATCGAAAATTTCCACACAGACGGTCAAGGAATCCCCCGCTACGGTAGAATCGAAGACGATCGCTAAACGATTTGTATCCCCAGCGCTAATGCGAAAAACTTGATAATCCCGGGGAGATCGAATCACGGGTAACATACAATGATCGCTGGTTAGTTGGCTATTCATCGCTAATTTCGATCGAAGTGTGGATGATTTTAAGACTAGCAAAAATTTTCAACTTCGCTCGATTGCGTCCACCACTTTACTCACATCTATGATCGCAGCCACATCATGGACGCGCAGGATATCGGCCCCCTTAGCGATCGCTATAGCACAGGCCGCCGCCGTTCCGAAAACTCGTTCTTTTGGGTCATCTTTGCCTGTAATCTCGCCGATAAAGCGTTTTCTCGACAATCCAATTAAAATAGGTAAATCTAAATCCCGAAATTGCCCTAATTCTCGCAATAACTCAAGATTTTGTCTCCCAGTTTTGGCGAAACCAATCCCCGGATCGATGATAATATTTTCCCTAGCAATGCCCCACTGTACAGCTTCCTTAACGCGATTCTGTAAAAATTCTTTAATTTCCTTGACTAAATCCTCATAATGTGTTAAAGATTGCATGGTTTGCGGATTGCCCCGCAGGTGCATGAGGATGATGGGAACGGCCAATTTAGCCACCGTGGGCAATAATAGGCGATCGAAGGTTCCCCCAGAAATATCATTGATCAAATCGGCCCCGGCGGCGATACCTTGGGCTGCCACGATCGCCCGGGTAGTATCGAGAGAGATAGGAATAGAACTGTGTTGTCGAATAGCGGTGATTACGGGGATAACTCGCGATAATTCTGCTTCTAGGCTAATTTCTTCGGCTCCCGGACGGCTGGATTGACCACCGATATCGATTATATCAGCCCCGGCCTCGATCATTTTCATCGCCTGTAGCAGGGCATTTTCAACATTGTCAAATTCTCCCCCATCACTAAAACTATCGGGAGTAACATTCAAAACACCCATGATATAGGTGCGTTTTCCCCAAGCAAAAATATGTTCACGAATTGCCATTAAATTAGACATAATAATAAATCCTGTTGAAAAAGTATATGAATTATGAATTATGAATTATGAATTATGAATTATGAATTATGAAGTGTGGAGAATAAATCAAAATAATCTCCTGATAACTGATAACTGATAACTGATAACTGATAACTGATAACTGATAACTGATAACTGATAACTGATAACTGATAACTGATAACTGATAACTGATAACTGACGGTGATAGTTAATTTTTAAGTAGAGAAGAATCTTTTAATTCAAAATAAGCTTGTACCTCTTCTTTCCAGAGTTGATATTTTTCTTGAATTAGTTGATATTGACTGGCAAAATCGAGGTTACAATCAAGGAGATTGGTATCGATATCGGATTGCACTAATTCCCGTTCGATCAGAGTTTCTCGGATAAATTTTAAACATTCTTGTCTCAAAGTTTCCGCTTGATCGATAATTAGCTGGACTTGATTAATTGCTCGATCATACAATGGAGTTTGTGAATGAAAAATTTCGGAAGATGCGGCCAGATTTCGCAATCTATGTAATTGATTTCTCTTTTCCACTAAACTGGCAATTTTGGGGTTAATTTCAAAAAGTAAGGTTTTCACCAGAGGAGCCAAGCGGCGAGTATTAGTATAATCGTAGTTATTAAGGTCTGATTTAATCAGCTCTACCTGTTGTAAATCGACGGTAACATCGTGGAATTGTATCTCGGTTTCGGTGATGGTGGGATGAATCGTTTTAACTTGCCAAGTAGTAACAGAAGTCAACTGCTGGCGATCACTATTAACCATTTGCCGCTCCATTTTCAGCACATCGAGGGGAATACTATAAAGTTTTTTCTCAGGAATATAGACGACATCGCTACCGAGAATGCGATCGATTTTAGGACGACGATATAAATAATGATACAGGAATCGATAAAAGCTTTTACTGCCCTGAAATATCTGGACAAATAACCAAATTTTCCAGCTGAATAACCCGCTAAGAAAGCGTCCGAATAGATGGGAATTCGAGGAGGGGTTATTCATGAAATTCCGTTATCAGTTATCGGTGAGGAATCGGAGGTTTGTTTTTTTTCAGTGTTCGGTAAACAGTAAACAGTAATCAGGGATAAAGATAACTAACTAATTAACTTAAAACTTACATCTGATAACTGATAACTGATAACTGATAACTGATTAAGGACGTTCTCCGGGTAGATTGTTTGAGGATGTTGGTTTCGATCTTACCTGTTGACGACCGTTGCGGATAACCTGTAACATTTGCCCTAATTGTTGATCGAGATGTTCTAAAACTGCTTCGGCATAGTCGTCAGCGTCTTTTTGAATTTCATGACATTCAGCTTGGTTTTTTTGTCGTAACTGTTGCACTTCCTGCACGGCGCTGTGACGCATTTGTTCGATTTCATCGAGGGTTTGTTGTTGCAAGGATTCGCACTCCTGCTGAACCCGTTGACGAATTTGGGCCGCTTGCCGTTCTGCCTGTTGAATAATACCGGACTCATCGAGAATTTGGGCGGCTCTTTGTTGAGCGGAACGAAGGACTTGTTGAGCGTATTCCTCTGCTTTAGTGATAATTTCCTGTTCTTCCTGCAAAATTGCTAAAGCTTTCTGTACTGCCGGTGGCACGGTTTCATAGATGATATCGATTTGTTCGGATATCTGTCCCTCATCGATCATTGTCCAACGGGTGAGGGGGATATGGAAACTATCAAAAATCATCTCTTGCAGACGCGCCAGATCCTGATAGATATCGAAATCGACGGGTGGACTGGGAACCCCACTATTAGAAGTGTTAGGTACTGCTTTTTTGCGATCATTAGGTTCTCGGCGCGCCATAGGTTCAGGTCGTCCTCATTACTGTATTCTAGTATGTTAACTGTAGTATGAGTAAATATCTCTAGAAACGTTTTCCGGGACTAGATGGCTGACGGAGCCACCGAATTGAGCGATTTCTTTAACCACGCTACTGCTTAAAAAACTATATTCTTTGGTGGTGGCTAAAAAAACCGTTTCGATCCCTTCCCAGAGGGTTTTATTGGTATGGGCCATTTGCAGTTCTTTTTCAAAGTCCGAGAGGACTCGCAACCCCCGCAAAAGTACCTTGGCTCCTTTCAATCTGGCATATTCAACCGTTAATCCTGAAAAACTGTCTATCTCAACGTTTTTCAGGTGTTTTGTGCAGTATCTGATCTGTTCTATGCGTTGTTCGACGGTAAACAGGGGGTTTTTATGGGGATTGCAGAGAACTGCCACGATTACTCGCTCGAATAGTGGCACACTGCGTTCGATAATATCTAAATGACCGAGTGTAACTGGATCGAAGCTGCCGGGGTAGATGGCGATCATTTCTCAACCTTCACACCTCGCCAAAAAGCGATATATCCTTTAATATTTTGGGCTTTTGGTTTAGGATCGGGATAATACCAAGCGGCATCTTTATTATCCTGTCCATCTACCCTGAGAGTATAGTAACTAGCCTCTCCTTTCCAAGAACAAATGGTATGGGTGTTACTGGGTTGAAAATATTCAGCTTTGATGGTATCGGGGGGAAAATAGTAGTTTCCCTCGACAATTTCACAGTTATCGCTTTCCGCTACCACTGCACCATTCCAAATCGCCTTTGCCATGACACTAACTCCTAGTTCTGGTTCAAAATTATCTTACAACAGAGTTTGTAAATGTTGAACCAGTTGGTTAACCTGCACCACTCCCTCGATTCGATCGATCGGTTGACCATTTTTAAAGACTACTAAAGTCGGTAAAGCTTGAATACCGTACTTAGTGGCTAAATTAGGATATTTGTCTGTATCAATTTTGACAATTTGTAGGCGATTTTTGAAATACATTCCCGTTTGTTCTAGAATCGGAGCCATCATTTGACAAGGACCACACCAAGTGGCATAGAAATCCACTAACACGGGAAGATTAGTGGTTTGCAACAGTTCCTGAAAACTGGAAAACTCTTTTTTGACTGCCATAAATTGTCACCTCGCCAGAAAAATAGCCTTTTTCCTACTATAGCTTTTCTAGATGTTCCTTAGACCTCGTGCAAAAGTAAGTTCTCGAGGTGCTATCGGCTCAAAATATCTTAAAACTCAGATAAATTTGCGATAATTTTCGGTTTTATGACCAGGATAGTTGTCTCTTGTCTTTTTTATCCTCATCTCCCTGCTCCCCTGCTCCTATCTCCTGTCTTCTGTCTCCTGTCTCCTCACCTAAGGGAAGATTTTTGATTTCTCCAGAGCAGTCATCGATCGCCGGGAAAATGCTAAGTTAAGTAAAGACCCTGAGCCAACTTTCCATGAACATCCTAACCAAGCTGCTTTTTCCCGAAACTAAAACCCCAGAGCAAATAGGTTCACCGCGAGTACAGAAAAGCCGCCGGGGAATCGAGACTAAATCCGCCGCAGAAATCGTTATTATGCGACAAGCGGGTAAAATTGCCGCCACAGTCCTCAAAGAAATTGCCCAGATCGCTCAACCTGGGATGACGACGGCGGATCTGGATGTCTATGCGGAAAAACGTATCCGCGCAATGGGTGCTACTCCCAGTTTTAAAGGTTATTATGGCTTTCCTGCCTCAATTTGTGCCTCCGTCGATAACGAAGTCGTTCACGGTATCCCTAGCCCGAAAAAACGCCTCAAGGCTGGTTCTGTGTTAAAGGTAGATACGGGGGCCTACTACCAAGGTTATCATGGGGATTCCTGTATCACGATCGCTATCGGTTCCGTCTCTCCAAAAACTGAAAAATTAATCCGCGTGGCGGAAGAAGCTTTATATAAAGGCATAAATCAGGTAAAAGCTGGCAATTATCTGCTAGATATTGCAGGAGCGATCGAAGATCACGTTCAAGCTAACGGTTTCCAAGTGGTAGAAGATTTTACAGGTCATGGAGTGGGCAGAAATCTCCACGAAGAACCCTCGGTATTTAATTTTCGCACTAATCAGTTACCCAATGTCAAACTCCGCACCGGGATGACTCTGGCAATTGAACCAATTGTCAACGCGGGATCTAAACATACCAGAACTTTGCGCGATCGTTGGACGGTGGTGACGATGGATAATGCTCTCTCCGCTCAGTTTGAGCATACTGTGCTAGTAACCGCCACAGGTTATGAAATCCTAACCGATCGCGATAACCTATAAAATTGTCTATCTAGGCATAATGGCAAAATCAAAGATTTTTTGCTCTGGAATCTTAATTGGAAATTTATTTAGCGGTAGGATTTAGTCAAAATGTTTAAAAATATCGTTGTTGCCTTAGATTGTGGGGAATCATCGGATCGAGTCCTCCATGCTTTGAATTCCCTCTCTCTAGCGGCAAATTCTCGCATCATCATCACCCATATTCTCAGCAAGGAGGGAGATGAATCGGCAGTGGATCGCCCTCACCCCTCCCTTGAGATCATTGAAGATCAATTGCGCTGCTATCAATCCCAGATTACTGCTCCTAGTGAAATCGAAGTCATTTTTGGCGATCCAGCGGAGGAAATTATTCGTTTAGCTAATATCTATCAAGCTGATCTGATCGCGATCGGTAGCCGGGGATTAACGGGAGTTCAACGGGTGATCGAAGATTCTGTTAGTAGTCTCGTGGTGGCAGAAGCTACCTGTTCTGTATTAGTGGTAAAAGCATAGCAGCCAGCATTCAGCTAGAAAAGGTGCTCTGACAAGAGTGCCTAAGTAGTCTTGAGCATCACTACGGATTAAAATTTGCAAATCTTATTTTTCCCCGATGTTTTCCCCCATACATTCCCCAGTATTTCCCCACTCACTCTCAAGTTTTCCACAGTTTACCCAGACTTTTCCACAGGCAACAGCGATATAATCGGCACTTGCTTCCAGAAAAAATTAATCTTGATCGTCAAAATCCCCATCGATAGATACTGAGTTACTGTTAAGTTAAGTAAATAAAATCTAGCTCTAAGCCTTATTCCTTCGTAAATATTAAGTTTTTCTAAAGCATTCCTTTACATCTGGTAATATTGCAACTCCCTCCAACTTGGCTCACAATAGTCCTTACTGTCCACTACACGAGTCAGGGATTTCCCCACTTCCGATCAGAGGTAAACGATATGAATACATCAGTCAGTATCTTGGCAGAAATCCCCGAAATCCTCCACCAATCCCTACAACAATACCTAGAAACTCACCCTGGTTGGGATCAAGATGGTGTGTTTACGGCGGCACTATCATTTTTTCTACTTAATTGTCAATCATCCGAAAGGATGAATTTTGAGGAGCAAAATAGCTGTGCCAAGGTTTATCTAGAAACTTTGTTCCAGCGCTCGGAGTGCTAATTCGGTGATAATGAGAGTCGGGTCATTGTTAGAAGCCCGATTTTCCCCTATGAATTCCGATAAAACCCCTAATTTAATTATTCCTCGGCTAATTATCGGTTTGGGGAATCCCGAACCCAAATATGATCGCACCCGTCATAATATCGGTTTTGAAGCTGTGGACTCATTAGCGCGGGATTGGGGGTTATCTTGGCAGGAAAACAAGCGATTTCAAGGTTTTATCGCCGAGGGTGACGGTCCTCTCCCGGGCAAAATTCGTCTTTTAAAACCCCAAACCTATATGAATCGCTCCGGGCAATCGGTGCGATCAGTGCTGGACTGGTATAAACTAGAGCCAGAGTCGATTTTAGTCATTTACGATGATATGGATCTGCCCCTAGGCCGGTTGAGAATCCGTCTATCGGGATCGGCGGGCGGACACAACGGTATTAAATCGATGATTGCCCACGTTGGCACGGAAAACTTCGCTCGTTTACGCATAGGAATCGGTAAATCAACCGAAAAAGCGACTATTTCCCACGTTTTAGGCCGATTCACCCCGCAAGAAAACGAAGTGATCTTGAAAGTGTTAGACTTGTCCAGAAAAGCGATCGAACTTGGTCTCAAACAAGGGTTACAAAAGGCAATGAGTCTCTACAATAATCAAAGTGTAGAGATTGGTTCTAATCTATGCTGATAGCAAATAAGCCCGATTTTAGTAATGGTTATAATCGCCATTTTCGTCTATACTATTACAGAACCCTTGCTTAAATTTTGATCGCCCTTTGCTAGATTAGGTCAATTTTTATCCTCGATATTAGCAGTTTAAGTATGATTAATCGCCAAAGTTTGCTGAGATTCGCCCACAAGTTTAATCTCATTTTATTGATAATCGCTACAGTTTTTTGTCTTTGGGGTAATCCCGCTTTTGCCCATCGTCCCCATGATGTGATTAGTCAAGTGGAAGTTTCTCCCGATTTCCAGACAGATAATACAGTATATATCTTAGCAAGAAATAACCTTTATAAATCCAGCGATGGAGGTAGCAACTGGACAAGATTAATTCAAGGTTTAGATTATACGGGGGAATTAAGTTCTCTATCCCTATCTCCCCTCAATAAAAATATTCTCTATCTAGCTTCAAGATCCAATGGTATTTATAAAAGTAAAGATGCGGGGGAATCTTGGCAGAAAGTTAATCAGGGTTTAGCAACTAACTTTATTAACTTCGTAGAAATTGCTCCTTCCGATCCCAATGTAGCAGCGGCAGTGGGATTAGAAAAAGGGGTTTATTTAACCGAAGATGGCGGTAAAAATTGGTCAAATATTTTCCCCACCACGGCACTGATAACCTTTCTCGCTATTACTCCCAGCAATCCAGGTCGAATTTTTTTCGGGGATGAAAAAGGGAAATTATACACTTCCTCTGATGGGGGGAAAACTTGGCAGAATCTCCCCTTACCTACCAATGTGGGGGCAGTAGATACAATTGCTTTTTCTCCTAATCTAGACAGGGATAAAACCTTTTTTGTCGGTACAAAAGAAGCAGGTATTTTTAAAACCGTTGATGATGGTAAAACCTTCCAAGCCGTCAACGAAGGAATTAAAGATAAAATCATCGAAGACATCGTTATTTCTCCTGACTATGCCCAAAACTCCACCCTTTATGCCATCACTTGGTATGACGGAATGTATGTTTCTCAGGATGGGGGCAAAAGTTGGACAAAAACGAGCGAGGGTTTAACCAAAGATAAACAGGCTGATGATTATAAAGTTCCCCATTTTATGGATTTAAAAGTCGTTCAAGATACGATGTTTTTAGGGGGATTTAATGGCTTATTTAAAAACACTGATAGCGGCAAAAAATGGCAGGAAATAGAAACTTTAGCTCGGGGAACAGTTATCGACATGGCGGTTTCTCCTAATTATGCCCAAGATGCCACTGTCGTCATTGCTAATTATGTAGGCAATATCTTTATCAGTCGCGATAAAGGGGAAACTTGGACACCAATTAATCGCGGTTTAGAGGTTTATCGATTTGGTAAAGATCCCGAGGAGTCAGGACAAGATCCCCGGCGTTTCTTTGACATTGCCTTTTCTCCTAACTATGGACAAGATAGAACTATTTTTGCTGGTTTTTTACGCAATAGATTTGCCAAATCCGATAACGGTGGTGATTTCTGGAAAATTATCGAAATTGATCAGAGAGTCCGCGGTCCAAGAATAGTTCCTTCTCCAGATTTTGCTAACGATAAAACTCTTTTTCTCACCAATCAGCAGGGGAGAATATTTCGTTCTACCGATGGAGGAAATACGGTTAAAAATATCAGTGAAGTGGGCAAAATTTCTGGTAATTATGCTCCTGCCATGGTAGCATCCCCTGATTTTGCTAAGGATAAAACTTTGTTTGTCACGGGAAAAGAGGGTATTTATCAAAGTGTTGATGGTGGACTAACTTGGAATAATGTCAGCCAAGGCCCCCCCCTATCAAAAACCGCTAATGTGCAGTTGGCAATCTCTCCCAATTATCCCAGTGATCGAACTATTTTTGCTGGGACAATTTCCGGTTTGTTTGTCACCAAAGATGGTGCTAAAAGTTGGACAAAATTAGAGAAACCGGGGTTTAATCCGCAAGCATCGGTAGAAACCATTGCTATCTCTCCTGATTATGCTAATGATCGCACGGTAATAGTTAGTTTACAGGGAGATGGTTTGTTTAAATCTACTGATGGCGGGGAAACTTTTAAATCAATTGGTGATCCTAAAATACCCCTAGTGAAAATTCATAGTATCCCTTCCTCTGGGATCTCGGTCCAGTTTTCTCCTAATTACGCTCAAGATCAAACTTTATTCGGTTTTGGTGGCGCTCAAACTACAGTTTTTCGTTCCACCGATGGGGGGGAAACTTGGACAAGTGTAACTATTCCTCCTCACGCGGAAGAAGATACACCCCGCTATAAAATCGGTGAGTTTTTCTCTGGTCCCCTCGGCACAATCTGGCGCTTAGTTATACCGATTCTCCTCGCAATCGCCGCTTATTTTCTGGTGGGTTTCCTACAACTGGAGAAAGTTATTAATCTTCCTAAATCCTTCTTCCGCATGGCAGCAGCATTTATGATTTTTCTCTTTGTTTTCTTCGCTATCATTAGCCAAGTTTAGGAGAAATTTTGACCGGTGGGGCTTGACAAATCCCGCCGCTTGCCATATACTTATATGTATAATGGGAATCCGTGCCTGCCTGCGACCTCTGATTTTTGCGGCAGTTATCCCCTCAGAGAATTAACCATCAGCAACGTAGGGATTGACCATCTTAGCGGGGTCAACAATGCGGTCAAAATCTGCCTCGTTGATGTATCCCAGTTGCAAGGCTGCCACTTTCAGAGTTAGATCCTTTTCTAGGGCATAATGAGCGACGTAGGCAGCCTTTTGGTAGCCAATCACGGGACTTAAAGCAGTCACCAGCATCAAGGACTGATTTAAAAAAGTCTCAATTTGTTTTTGATTAGCAGTCATCCCCTTCACCAAAAACTGACAGAAATTGCCGCAACCATCCGTGAGCAGCCGGATAGACTGCATAAGATTATGAATCAACAGCGGTTTATAGACATTCATTTCCAGATGTCCCCCGGCGCCTCCCATCGTCACCGCTAAATCATTAGCCATCACCTGCACTGCTATCATCGATAAAGCTTCGCATTGGGTGGGATTAACTTTCCCAGGCATAATTGAAGAACCCGGTTCATTTTCCGGCAGCTGTAATTCTCCTAATCCACAACGGGGACCACAGCTAAGTAAACGGATATCATTAGCAATTTTATAGAGGGAACTAGCGATAGTTTTCAGTCCCCCGCTCAAGAAAACTAGAGCATCGTGGGAACCTTGCACGGTAAACTTATTAGGAGCGGTAATAAAGGGTAATTTGGTCAGATTAGCGATTTCTGCTGCCACATCTCGATCAAAATCCGGGGGAGCATTAATTCCCGTACCCACTGCTGTTCCTCCCAAGGATAAACGATAGACTTTTTCGAGACATTTTTCTAGCCAATCGCTGCCGTCATCTAATAAACCCACATAACCGGAGAATTCTTGTCCGAGGGTTAAAGGGGTGGCATCCTGTAGGTGAGTGCGACCAATTTTAACTATATTCGCCCATAATTGCGCTTTTTCATCGAGACTATTCCGTAATAGTTGCAAACTGGGAATTAATTTTTCCTTGACTGCCAAGGCAACGGCAATATACATGGCCGAGGGAAAGGAATCATTCGTCGATTGGGACATATTAACATGATCGTTGGGATCCACGGGGGTTTTGCTCCCCAAAGGATTCCCCGTCAGTTGACTGCAACGATTGGAGATGACTTCGTTGATGTTCATGTTAAATTGAGTACCACTTCCTGTCATCCAAACGTAGAGGGGAAAGTTATCCTCGTGTTGTCCGGCTAAAATTTCATCGCAGACTTGACAGATTAGGTTTTTTCTCTCCTGACTGAGACGATTTTTTTGCTGATTGAC
This sequence comes from Microcystis sp. BLCC-F209, assembly GCF_041928595.1. Lineage (NCBI taxonomy): Bacteria > Bacillati > Cyanobacteriota > Cyanophyceae > Chroococcales > Microcystaceae > Microcystis > Microcystis sp. BLCC-F209. The sequence continues at coordinate 8,400 of NZ_JBHFLL010000088.1, read as the reverse complement.
AATTGCACAGGCTTTTTTGAGAATGGCATAGGACCGGATCATCTCCCGGGGCATGAGATTATCACCGATACTAAAGTATTGTAGGGATCTTTGGGTCTGCGCTCCCCAAAGTTTATCGGCAGGGACGGGAATTTCTCCCATGCTGTCTTTCTCGATGCGAAATTCTGTCATCTTTAAGTTACTTCTGAGGTCAGCAAAAGATGGTCGTTATTTGGTCTGAAAAGAGAGGGTCTCCAAGTCGGCAGGGATTCCCATTATAACAAAAGTATAAGTCAAGTCGGGCTGGTTTGTCAAGCCCTATGGGGACTTTTTTTTGGCGGCATTTTTACCCGGGAGGTTGACAAGAATAACTGGCAGGGTGCTGGGGCGATGAGGATGATTAAATGGGACAAAAACTGTTATATTGTAGGGAAAATAATCGGTAAAAAAGACGGGATTGGAAACTATGGACACAGCGATCGCATTAAGTTGGACATTGGGAATTATCTTAGGGTTGATGACCCTTTTGTTTATCTTAAGGATCGTGCTGACTTGGAATCCACAGGTAGATTTAAATAGCTTCCCCTTTAATATTATTGCCTGGCCCACAGAACCTTTTTTAATCCCCGTGCGTAAACTGATACCACCCTTGGGAGGAGTTGATATTTCTCCAATTATTTGGGTGGGAATTTGTACGCTGCTGCGGGAAATTCTTCTCGGTCAACAGGGTTTAATTACCATGGCCTTAAAATAATTATTCACGCGACTAAAATATGCTGACATAATTTATGTTCTAACTCTCGTTCCTGTTTTTCTAGGGTAATAATCGCCTGTTTGATAATACTTTTAACATCCATACCCTGGTCGGATTGTTTTAACCATTGCTGTGCAGTGTTACCTTCACGGAGGATTTTTTGTAAGGGGGAGAGGAAACAACTAAAACCCCTTTCTTTAGCGATCGGATAAACTTGAACATAGAGGTCTTTAATCCAATCCCTAGCTAAGATTTCTCGGCCATCGTACCAATGTCTCAGGGTGGCATCAAGACTAAAACGAGCGGCAGCCTGTTCGTTTGCTTGGGTTAAAGTCAATAAATCCTCGCTGCGATTGCTGCTGGGTAATTGACTTAAAATTAAGGGGTCTAATTGGGGATCCTGTAAAAGTTGAGTTAAACGGGCCTCTAAAAAAGCCATAACTGCTAATAAACTAATAGGATCAGCAATCAGGTCACAAATTCGCAATTCTAGACGATTGAGATTATAGGGACGATTGCTACCGTTAGGACGTACCGACACCCAGAGATGACGAACATTCTGCATCGTGCCGAGTTTTAATTGTTCCTCGGTCCAGGTGACAAAATGTTTATGACTTTCAAAGAGGGGAACATCAGCGGGAGTTTGGGGGAAAACTTGCCAACGACGGGAATGGGAACTGGTGATTTTACCGTCGAGAAAAGGAGAAGAAGCACTTAAAGCCAAGTATAAAGGAGCTTCTAGGCGAATTAAGCGACAGGCACGCATTAAATCCTCATAATCGCTAATACCGACGTTAATATGAATACTGGCCGTGACCACATTAGTGCCGTAGGTCTGTTCGATATAGTCATGATAGGGATTGTGGGGGTCACTGCGATAAAAATGCTGACTATCACCCAAGGAGAGGGTACTGCCGGGGACTAGGGTATAATCGCCTAAACGACGCAAATATTGCCGTAGAGCCAGACGAGGTTTTAAAGTAGCGCATAAAAGACGGTCATAGTTAGTCATGGGAGCCGTAGTATATTCTACGTTACGACTATCCGGTTCCCGGACAAAACCATCCAAATCCTTGACAATGCGATCGGATAAACCGATAATTTCTCCGGCTGCTGTTCCGGTATACATTTCCACTTCAAAACCTTTACTTAGGAGCATCGTCAATTCACCCTGCTGTGTCTATTTTGTAGTTTGACATTATTTGGACTGTAAATGACGTTCGATCAGTAGAATCGCTACTATATCATCAATGGGGCGATCGGGAAGACGCATACCTTGGGGGATGAGTTTCTGTAATCCCTTGGGGGGGAACATTTGCCAATAGCGATCACGCGCTTCTAGGGTACTATTGCGTTCATCTACTAGAGTAATCGGGATGGTGAGACGAGCGGCAATTTTTTGGCGCCAACTTTTTGAGGTGGTTTGATTCCCCATCACCAACAATTCGATCGGATACTGTTGACAGAGACTGGCTAAACGCTCGATCGCTTGTGACGATGCTATCACCTCATGGGTATAAATTTTACCCGTCGATGACCTGACCGCGATCCCACATTTATCCTTACCCGGATCAAAACCGAGAATACACATAGTTTTTATCTCCTGCAGCACTGGTCGGTTTGATTAAATCATTAAATTAGGGGGTCGGGTGTTGGGGATTTCAGTTATCAGTGATCAGATTGTAGTTTTAAGTGGACAGTGTGAGGTGAAAACCACTGATTATTGTTTACTGTTCACTGCTCACTGATAAAAGCAGCAAGGGAAGCCCAAATTCTATTGGTTCAATTATACTATGACTCTTGCCGATACAGTCACTACAATAATATTATGGTAGGGGCGCATAGCGTACGCCCAAAATGTAATATAGATATTTCGACCAAATTGAGATGCAGCCACGGAAACGAACTAGACCTGAAGAGGTAGAAATTTATGAAAGCTTTTGATGATGGAGAAAATATCATCGAATACTTGGATTTAACTAAAATTAAACCTGCTAATTCCGAGGAACAAACAATTGCCTTTGAGTTTCCCTCATGGATGGTAGAGGCTCTTGAGCAAGAAAGTCAGCGTCGTGATTTACGGTTACAAGCTATTGTCATGATTATTATTGATTTGATGGTGGCAAAAGTTATTTAATTAACATCAGTTTTATCTAAGTTCCCCGTTCCCTTAATCCTCTTTCAGATCGCCAATCAGCAACGCCTAGGAAGATTTTGTTGATAGCCAAGGGCTAAGAGATGACAGAGTTGGTGATATAGTAACTAAAGATCACATTTAAATCTAACCTTGCCATAGATGCACAAATCTCAAATCTGGCAACCCCAAAAATCTCCCGTCTCTAACATCAGTTTTAGCGATGAAATGAGGTAAGAATTTTGACCAAAATAATTAGCGATCGCCTGGCCGTTTATCTGCTCATCGGTGGACTCCTGTTTAGAACAATCATCGCCCTGGGGCTTTATCCAGGGTACGATGAGGCATATTATTACGTTTACAGCCATAATCTGGATTGGAGTTATTTCGATCATCCGCCAATAGTAGCGATTTCCACGGGTTTTGGGACTTGGATCACGGGATTAGTCAATCAATTTACCATTCGCTTCGGTACTCTCCTCCTCTATACTGGCAGCCTCTGTTTGCTATATCTGACGGCTTTAAAATTGTTCAGTCTGCCGGTCGCCAGAATGACTTTAGCGATCGCCACTCTCATCCCCATCTATGGGATTGTCTTCGGGATTCTCTCGCAGCCAGATAGTCCTTTAATCTTTTTTTGGTCATTAACAGTCTATTTAGCTGCCCAAGAATTCTGGCCAATTCGGGGAAAAAACTATCATCCTAGCTATCGTCTCGCTTATATTGGACTTGCCGTAGGATTGGCGGTTTTAAGTAAATATCACGGCTTTATTTTGGGTTTTGGTTTAGTTTTATTTTGTCTGACCACTCCCCGCTATTGGCCTGTATTTAGATCCCCTTGGTTGGGATTAGGATTTATTCTTTTTTTGATAACTTTATTGCCGATTATCTACTGGAATATTAACCATGATTGGATTTCCTTCCGCTTTCATTTAGAAGACCGTTTTTCTGGAGAACCCAAAACCTTTAATATTCTTGGTATTCTCTCGGTTATTGGCATTAGTATCGCCACGATGTTTCCTCCTTTTGGTCTGCCAATGTGGTGGGTGACATTTAAAAGCTTTGGCGAACAAATTACTAACTTTCTCTCGAAAAAAAGATTTTTTCATCGAGATGAAGAATCCCTCAAAAACTGGTTAATTCTTTCGGTTTCTCTGCCTTTAATCCTCGGAATGCTTTATGTGGGTGCTTCCCATTATCTCGCCCCTAGTTGGATTTTACCCGGGTTTTGGTCCTGCACGATTTTATTAGGAGAAAAGGCCAATACTTGGCAGCAATCTTCTCGAATCTGGGTAAAAAGATGGTTATGGGGATCGGGAATTTTTATCGTTACTGTTTTATCTATAGCAATGCTTCACGTTACTTTTGGCACTTTCCAAAAACCTGGTCAATACGCAATCTTTGGGGGAATTATTGCCCCAGAACAAGACCCTTCTCGGGAAATTGTCGATATAAATCAACTGCGCCAAGGCTTTGCTAATTCGCCCGAATTATTAGCACTATTAAAAGATTCTAGCTTCGTTTTTACCCATAGTTTTTATGTGACAGCATGGCTAGATATGTCCCTTTATCCCCTAGTTCCTATTCCCGTCACCTGTTTTAACAACGATCAAAGGGGTTATCAAATTTGGTTTAATCCTCAAGAATGGATCGGTAAAAATGGTTTATTAATTACTACAAATAGTTCTCTAGAAAGACCAGAAATAATTGATCGCTACCGTCCCTATTTCCAAGATATAACTAAAGTAGCTGTCATTCCCATCAAGCGCGGTGGTGTCACCATCGAACAATTTCATGTTTACCAAGCTAAAGGACTAATTAAAACCTATCCTTAAAATAGATCAATTAGTTCATCAATACTCCTGATTTCTATCTCCTAAATTTTGTAAACTTTTTAACTTTTTACTTGATAAATATGTCCATTCATCGAGTGCGTATTGCTAGAGATAAAGGGGAATTTGTCCAGTCCTTAGTTAATTTTAATCAGGGAATTGGACCCTTTCAAACCTATGCTGATGTCATCGCTTTTGCGGCGGCTTTAGGGGTAAGATATCAAGAGAGGGTAGCCATAGAAAATGTAGCGAAAGAACCCTCACCTATTAACCTGGAAATTTTTATTTCTCGTGGCTACGATACCCTAATCAAATTATTGGCAGTCAATGAGTTCCAAGACACAAAAATTCTTTCTCCCCACGGGGTAGATTCAGAAGCTTTGCGAGTGACAATTTTCGAGGAATATGCCAACGCCGGTTTAGCAAGATTAGAACGAGAATTGCGCGGTGCGGTGGATTATACTGAAAGATTATTGTTAATTATCAGTCAAGAACGTTTTCGAGACATTACTGCCACAACCGAATTCGATTTAGGGAGATTTTTGTAGTAGAAATTCTAGTTATTCTCGCAGGAGGCAAAAAATCGATTGTAAAGCCTTTTATTGATCTCGTATAGTAGCCAAATAATTAAAAAACAGACAGAGATAAATATCAAAGGTTTTTTAGTCAGTAAATTCGGCAAACTCCAGAATAGTTGCTGCGGTTGAGTGACTAGATACCAACTATTCAGCCGAAGAAAACGCCCCAGATAGATACCGATCGCACTTAAAAAATGGAGAGTTATTTCTAGGGGTAAAACTGCTGAATTTAGCTGACTTTCCTGACAATAACTTTTAAAATTAAGTAAGGAGAGAACGTATAGCTGAAAGCCAATAAAAATAAAGATACTATACTGGGGAATTAAAACTAAAAAAAATAAACTTTTGGCGTAATCCTGCTGAATATAAGAGATTAAATGAATGCTATCGGTGAGAATATAGGGAGCATTGGGTAAAAAAAGCACAAAAACTAAGAGAATTAACCACCAGATTAGGGAACGATCGAGGGTGGTCCGAAATAGCCAAAAGCTGAGGATAAAGGGGATAAAGGCCAGAAAAGAATTCCAGACAATCCTCCCGGTACTAAGGTTAAATAATTGCCAAGCACTGTGCCACCAATCCCTAGTTAAAATCATGGTTAAATCTGCCAAAATCATTCCTTAAATACCAGTCTCCTCTAAAGTTGATAAATATCCTAACCAATTTTTTAAAGATTCCGGGAAAGGGATTCTTTCTCTAGCGGTGGGATCAATGCAGACATGGCGGGTTTTTGCTTTTCCGACCATGATTTCAGCCAAATAAATTTTATACTGCAATTCAAACTCGTTTTCGCTTAGGGATCGGACAGTGAAATCAATCTCTATGCGATTACCACAAAAAAGAGGACGAAAAAACTGGATTTCCGCTTCAGTAATCGGTAGGGCAACCGGAGAATCTTTCAAAAAATCCTTGATATTGATGCCAAATTGTGCTAAAGAAAACTCGTAGGCTTCATGACAGATCGAGAGAAGATGGGCAAAGTAAACCACACCGGCCGCATCGGTATCGGCCAGATAAATTAGGCGCTCATAGGACATAAAAAGCTTATTGTCTTTCTAGAAAGGTTAAACTATCTTGTAGTTGTCTTAACTCGTCCCGATGGGCTTTGACAGTTAATTCCGTTTGCTGAGATTTGCTTTCCACTTTAAAAGCCACTTCTTCTAACCGGCCGACTTTTTGCCAATAGAAAACACCCGCGAGGGGAGATAAACCCACAAGAGCAAAAATATAGGGATTAGTATCGGGAAATAACACCGATAAGACCAGTGAGAAGCAAAATAAACCCAAGGCCGCCAAAATTGTCAAAAATATCGCTAGAAAAGGGCTAGGAGGCACAAAACCCTGTAATCTGACAATATTCTGTTCGGGTTCGATCGCCTTGACTTGATAGGAACGTCGGTCAAAATAATCTCGCAGTTGTTCTAATAGTTGGTCGTCACTGGTACTGGTAAGATAGACACGCTGTTCGATACGCTCTTTGACGGAACCGCGAATAAAAAAGAATAATCCCACCATGAGCAGGAGAGTCAGAAAAAAAGTTGAGGAAAGAACGGGGGTATCCATGGCGGCGGTTAGGAGCGAAAAAACTTACAATTAATCCTAATTATCCTAACTCATCTTCTCCCCCGATTTAGAAGATAGACCCTAGGAGCAAAACCTCGATCGAGAATCAGAAAAATTTAACCCCAAGGCAGATTCATGGGCAACAATCTATTAACAGGATTAATCGAACCCTTACAGTATAGTTTCATGCAGAGATCCCTAATTGAAGCTATCATCGTCGGGATCATCTGTGCGGTGGTGGGAACCTACCTGATGGTACAACGTTTGGCCCTCTTGGGCGATGCCATCAGTCACTCGGTCTTACCCGGATTAGCGATCGCTTTTATTGGTAATTTTAATCTTTTACTGGGTGCTTTACTAGCCTCAATGGTCAGTACCCTACTGATTAACTTGATCCGTAATCGTTCCCCAATCAAAGAAGATGCGGCCATGGGTATTGTTTTCTCGGCTTTTTTTGCCCTTGGTATCACCCTGATCACTCTTATCCAAAAAAACAACAAAATTGACCTTAATCACTTTCTCTTCGGCAATATTCTCGGTGTTACTGCTGCCGACATCCGCGATACCCTAATTATTGCCGTTATCGTTTTATTAACCGTTTTGCTCCTGTATAAAGAACTATTATTCTACACTTTCGACAAAATCGGGGCGCAAGCGGCGGGTTTACCAGTAAATTTATTAGATTTAGGCTTAATGCTCCTGATCGGTTTGACAATCGTTGCTAGTCTCCAAGCGGTGGGAGTAATCCTCGTTTTGTCCCTTTTGATTACCCCCGCGGCCACTGCCTATCTTTTAGTTACCCGTCTTCATCAAGTCATGGGTTTAGGTGTGGGTGTGGGTATTATTTCTAGTATCAGTGGGATGTATTTAAGTTATTACTGGAATTTACCCTCTGGACCGGCGATCGTGCTTGTCGCTTTTAGCCTATTTATGTTGGCCTTTTTATTCAGTCCCCGTCAAGGAATTTTCACCCATCCCGCTAGTCTAGGTGGTCAACTTTCTATCTGGGTAGAGATGAAAAATTTGTTGAGACGGCGTTAGTCCTGTAGGAGCGAAGCATTCGGGCAATAAACTCTCGCTGAAACCGTAGATTTTCTATCGGAATGCTTCGCCCCTAATTTTTCAGCAAACCGTTAAATAACCGAGCCTATTTCCTAGCCTAGGTACTTTTCATTGAGCTTCGAATTCCTGTCTAACGAGACGGTAAACTGTTGTATAGCTGATGGGAATTTCTCGCACGAACGAGAGCCAAAAATAAATCTCTTTATAGCGGGCCAAACCCCCAGTTTCTTTTAATTTGTTTTGTAAAAGAGCGACTTCTTCTGGCGAAATCTTTTTCGGTCTTCCAGAGGGGGTTCCTTCGGATAATAAGCGCTCGATTCCACCTTCTCGATAGAAACTTAACCAGCGATGAATTGTTCGGCTCTTCTAGGTTCTGTGTGATCAGTTTAACTTACAATATGATCGATCAATCTTTGTGTCCTTTGTGTCTTTGTGGTTCGTTCCACTCACTCGCCAGCAGGACTGTATCCTAGAATACATTTTACCCACCAAACCTGG
>NZ_JBHFLL010000087.1:0-35197 GCF_041928595.1 Microcystis sp. BLCC-F209 | reverse complement strand
CGATACTGATTAACCTTTTCTTTCTTCTGGTGTCCCCTAGGTCTGCATACTGTAATTCTTGGGCTGCCCATTTCTCCATTTTTTTGCTTACCTCCACCTTAATTCCTTCTTTCAAAACTATACCTATCAATCGTTTCCCCTTTTTTTAAGTTTCTTCTCTTTTTGTTAAGAAAGATCTGACTAATGGATAGCCTTGATAACGGGGGTGTCTGATAATTTTTAACGCCTACCTACTTAAGTATTTTTACTCAAGTCTCTGGAGGGGGACAGCTTATGTGACAGTTGAGGGTGCGGAATGTGGGCTAGATGCTATGATATCTGTTGAAGTAAAAGCCAATCAAATAAATGACTGAAATAGCTATTACAGGGTTTCTCAGATTGTGCTTCACCTTGACGATAAAGGCTGTAGAAGGAGTGCCAGATTACAGGCGAAACAGTTAGGATTGTCCTTATTTATAGTGGATATTACTTGTCAAAATCGCACTTTGTTTTAGAGAATCTTAACCTTTGATCCCAATCTAAAAAACATCATGCTAATTTCTTTTCTCCATAGATGGTTAACTGCCCCCAACGAAAAACTCTTCAGTTCCAGAAATTTATCGGCAATTTCTCCAGGAAGTATTAAGCTGTTTTGAATCTAAATTGCATATTCGATTTTTCCTCCTGCCTCCTGCCCCCTGCCGACCGCCTGATCTCAACAAGCAATTTAAATTACGAACAGCTTAGGGACCTGGGTAGGAATAATATCCCAGCCAGACAGTCGCTCTGTAGAGGAATCAGACAAGCCATAAATGTTACATTATCAAAGCGCAAGTCCCTTACCAGACTTACAGGTGTAAGTTGGTCGTGGTTACAAAATTACGTCAACGTCTCGACTTCGCTCGACGTTGACCCATCCCGAAGCCGAAGGGTCAACAATAAATTGGGAGCTGTCCCCCGTTAAGTAAAGGTTCGTTGAAAAATCAAAAGGCCAATTAGTTATAGAGTGTGATCAAATGTGGTCTTTAGTTTATTGTAAGAAGATATAAGGTATATATTTGGCTGGCAATTGATAGAACAGGGAAATTTAGATGTTTCACCCCCATCCAGGGGATTTTCGATGACAATTCCTGAGAGCTACTATATCATGGTAGATCACCTGTGATTCCTCAGACCGGCCAAGATAAAGATGGCAACAGGCAAAAATTAGGAAAAATCAGCGACAATCGAAACGGCAAGATCAAAAAAAATTCTATTCTAGATTGACCTTATCAGCAGACCAACTCTCCCACCCTTCTAGACAACGACCCTAAGGATAACTTCTATGGCGCAACAAAATAACCTAAAAACCGACAATATACACCAAATCGATCCCTATTGGGGTCCCCGATGGCTCGTAGAGGAACGGGACGCTTGCGGAGTCGGTTTTATTGCCGATGTGCGCGGTTCCGGCAGCCATCAACTGATTGAACAGGCCCTTTTAGCCTTAGGTTGTTTGGAACACCGGGGAGGCTGCAGCGCCGATCAGGATTCCGGGGACGGTTCCGGTATGATGACCGCTATCCCCAGAGATGTCCTCGCTCCTTGGTTCGCCGAAAATGGCTTAAATATGCCAGAATCTGAGCGTCTAGGGGTGGGTATGGTCTTTCTTCCCCAAGCGGCCCAAGAACGAGCCGACGCTAAAGCACACATCGAAGAAATTGTCAATAAATATAATATTAAGATTTTAGGTTGGCGTGCTGTTCCCGTCCGTCCCCAAGTCCTCGGAAGACAAGCAAGGGAAAATCAACCCTACGTCGAGCAAATTCTGGTGACTTCCCCCGATTTAGCCGGTTCTCAATTCGATCGCCTACTCTATATTGCCCGTTCTGAAGTGGGTAAGCAACTGGCCGATGATTTCTATTTCTGTTCCTTTTCCTGTCGCACCATAGTCTATAAAGGCATGGTAAGGGGCGAAATCCTGCGAGAGTTCTATCTAGACCTGCAAAATCCCGCCTATAGCAGTCAATTTGCCATTTATCACCGACGTTTTAGCACCAATACCCAACCAAAATGGCCCCTCGCTCAACCGATGCGCTTATTGGGTCATAACGGCGAAATTAACACCCTTTTGGGCAATATTAACTGGATGTCGGCCCGGGAACCAGCTTTAGAAACCCAAGGTTGGACCCACGAAGAATTACAATCCCTGACCCCCATTGTTAACCCCGCTAACAGCGACTCCTATAACCTCGATAGCGCCCTAGAATTATTGGTGAGAACCGGTCGCAGTCCCCTAGAAGCGGCTATGATCCTAGTGCCGGAGGCCTACAATAATCAGCCGGATTTACAGAATTATCCCGAAATTATCGACTTCTACGAATACTATAGCGGTTTACAGGAACCCTGGGACGGCCCAGCTTTACTGGTCTTCAGTGACGGGGGAATCGTCGGCGCTTGTTTGGATCGCAACGGTTTGCGACCGGCCCGTTATAGCATTACTAACAACGGTTATATCGTCGTCTCCTCGGAAGCGGGAACTATTCCCCTCGATGAAACCACCATTATGGAAAAAGGTCGTCTCGGCCCCGGTCAAATGATCGCAGTTGACCTAGAAAAAGGCGAAATTAAGCGTAATTGGCCGATTAAACAGGAAATTGCCCGCGCTAATCCCTACGGTGCATGGGTGAAATCCCAACGCACCTTTATTGACAAAGAAACAGCGATAGACATTCCCACCCCTAGTAATCTCCTTCCCCTGCAAACCGCTTTCGGTTATACATCCGAAGATGTGGATCTGATAATCGTCCCCATGGCAGAACAGGGAAAAGAACCGACTTTCTGTATGGGTGATGACACTCCCCTAGCAGTCCTCTCCAGTAAACCCCATCTTCTCTACGATTACTTTAAACAACGTTTTGCCCAAGTTACTAACCCTCCCATCGATCCTTTACGCGAAAGTTTAGTCATGTCCTTGACTATGTATCTGGGACGACGGGGTAATATCCTGAAATTAGGGGTTGATGACGCACATTTACTGAAATTAGACTCTCCCCTGCTCAATAATGCGGAATTAGCCAAAGTTAAAACCTCTAGCTACAAAACAGCCGAACTTTCTACCCTTTATGATCTGACCACCGGACCGGGGGGATTAGAAGATGCGATCGCTAATTTGTGCGCTGAGGCCGCCAAGAAAGTAGCATCGGGAGCAGAAATTTTAATTCTCAGTGACAGAACTGCTCCTATTGACGAAAAAACTAGCTATATTCCCCCCTTATTAGCCGTTGGTGCCGTCCATCATCACCTGATTCGCTCACACTTGCGTTTAAAAGCTTCGATCGTGATCGACACGGCCCAATGTTGGAGTACCCATCACTTCGCTTGTCTAATTGGTTATGGAGCTTCCGCAGTCTGTCCCTATTTGGCCCTAGAAACGATCGCCCAGTGGTGGATCGAGCCAAGAACGCAGAAATTGATGGAAAACGGCAAATTAGAAGCTATTAGCCTCGAAAAAGCCCTAATTAACTACCGCAAATCCGTAGAAGCGGGATTACTGAAAATCCTCTCGAAAATGGGTATTTCTCTCCTATCTTCCTACCATGGGGCGCAAATTTTCGAGGCGATCGGATTATCGGCAGATTTAGTTAAACTAGCTTTTAACGGTACTACCAGTCGCGTTGGGGGTTTAAGCATTGCTGAAGTGGCCCAAGAAGCGATCGCATTCCACCGTCAAGCTTTCCCCAATCTTACCGCCAAAAAACTAGAAAACTACGGTTTTGTCAACTACCGTCCGGGGGGAGAATACCACATGAATTCTCCGGAAATGGCGAAAGCACTCCATAAAGCCGTGGCCGCTCACTCCCAAGGTCAAGGATATGACCATTACGAAACCTATCGTCAAATCTTGCAGCAAAGACCCGCTACTGCATTGCGCGATCTATTAGAATTTAACAGCGATCGAGCCTCAATTGCCATCGAAGCAGTAGAATCGATCGAAAGTATCCTGCAACGCTTCTGCACAGGGGGAATGTCCCTCGGTGCCTTGGGCCGGGAAGCACACGAAACCCTAGCGATCGCCATGAATCGCATCGGAGGTAAGTCCAATTCCGGAGAAGGGGGAGAAGATCCGATCCGTTACACCAGCTTAAGCGATGTGGATGCCGAGGGACATTCCGTGACCATGCCTCACCTAAACGGCTTAAAAAACGGTGATACGGCTAATTCTGCCATTAAACAGATAGCTTCGGGTCGTTTTGGAGTCACTCCCGAATACTTAATGAGTGGAAAACAGCTAGAGATTAAAATGGCCCAGGGAGCAAAACCGGGAGAAGGAGGTCAATTACCGGGGAAAAAAGTCAGTCCCTATATTGCCATGTTACGGCGATCAAAACCGGGTGTTACCTTGATTTCTCCCCCTCCTCACCACGATATCTACTCGATCGAAGATTTAGCACAATTAATCTACGATTTACACCAAATTAACCCCCGGGCCAAAGTTTCCGTCAAATTAGTGGCCGAGATCGGTATCGGTACAATTGCGGCCGGAGTTGCCAAAGCTAACGCTGATATTATCCAGATTTCTGGTCACGATGGTGGTACAGGTGCATCACCCCTAAGTTCGATCAAACACGCGGGTAGTCCCTGGGAATTGGGAGTGACGGAAGTGCATCGGATGTTAATGGAAAATCAACTGCGTCATCGGGTGATTTTGCGTGCAGATGGGGGACTGAAAACCGGTTGGGATATCCTCATGGCTGCTCTGATGGGTGCGGAGGAATTCGGTTTTGGTTCCATTTCCATGATTGCTGAGGGGTGCATCATGGCCCGCGTCTGTCACACGAATAATTGCCCTGTGGGAGTCGCTACCCAGCAGGAACGTCTGCGCGCTCGTTTTCCAGGAATTCCTGCTCATGTGGTCAATTTCTTCACTTTAGTGGCTGAGGAAACGCGGCAATTATTGGCGAAATTAGGCTATCACAGTTTAAATGAGGTGATTGGCCGAGCAGATCTGTTAAAAGTGCGCTCCGATGCTCGTTTAACTAAGACAGAATCCCTCAATCTTGATTGTTTGTTGAATTTACCCGATGGACGTGGCGATCGCTCTTGGTTGCAGCACGAGGAAGTACATAGTAACGGTGCTGTTCTCGATGACGATATTCTAGCCGATAGCGAGATTAAACAAGCGATCGAGCAACAGGAAACCGTCAGCAAAACCTACAGGATTGTCAATACCGATCGCTCTGTCGGGGCGAGAATTGCGGGGGTAATTGCCCAAAAATACGGTAATGATGGCTTTGAAGGCGAAATTAAGCTCAATTTCCAGGGTGCGGCCGGTCAAAGTTTCGGAGCATTTAATTTACCCGGTGTCAATCTCCATTTAGAGGGAGAAGCTAACGATTATGTGGGTAAAGGCATCTACGGCGGCGAAATTGTCATCTTACCGCCCCAAAACGCCAATTATCAGCCCGAAGATAACGCTATTATCGGTAATACCTGTCTCTACGGGGCTACCGGTGGGGTGTTATACGCGAATGGTCGCGCTGGTGAACGTTTTGCTGTCCGCAATTCCACCGCACAAGCGGTTATCGAAGGGGCCGGGGACCACCTCTGTGAATACATGACCGGGGGGGTAATTGTCGTGCTTGGTTCCGTCGGTCGCAACGTCGGCGCCGGGATGACGGGAGGATTAGCTTATATCCTTGATCCGTCCCTACCGGAGAAACTCAACCCCGAAATTGTCAAGATTCAACGGGTTGGCACGGCTGCCGGTGCGGAACAGTTAAAATCTTTAATTGAGGCCCATGTAGAACGCACTAATAGCCCCAAAGGTAAGTTAATTTTAGCTAATTGGGATAGCTATCTCGGTCAATTCTGGCAAGTGGTCCCTCCCTCGGAAGCGGATAGTCCCGAAGCGCAAATTAGCGCGGAGAAAACCTTAACTTCGGTGTAATTTCCTCGGGGTGCGTTACTCTTGGTTAACGCACCCATTGATTAATTTTTTGACTGCGGAGTTGATTAATGGCCATGCTGCCCATCCCCACCACCTATACTAGCTATACCCAAGCACAGGAACATTTTCTTCAGGTTTTAGAACAAGTAGAACTGGGAAACTCGATCGTTATTGTCCAACGTCAGGGTCATCATGATGTGGCCTTGATTGCTGCTGACGAATTATCCGCTTTATTAGAAGAAGTTTATCTTTTGCGTTCTCCAGCTAACGCTCAACGACTTTTTCAGTCCTTAAATTGGTCACAAGAAAGATTATCTCAGACAGCTGCCACCACTTCTCTAGAAGAATTACGTCAAGAATTGGAGACCGAGATTGAGCAAGAAAAAGCCGCAGAAGTCTGAAACCGAAATTGTGCGAGTTTTTACTCAATTATACCTAATCTAGTATCTCCAAATTGATTATATGGGGACATATTAATCTTAATTATCTAGACTACAGTTTTTATCGCTGCATAAGTCGGAACATTTGCTAAAATTTAGGATATATTCACTTTGGCTATCTTTGATGTCATAATTTGGCAATGACAAACGAAAAACTCAGATTTATCGATCTTTTTGCTGGTATTGGAGGATTTAGATTAGCTTTCGAGAGCGTTGGTTATGACTGTGTATATTCTTGTGAAATAGACGAAAACTGTCGAAAAGTATATTTCAATAATTTTCAAGAAATTCCCGATCAAGATATTAGAAAAATTGCTATTCATGACCTCCCTGATTTTGAAGTGTTGACAGCAGGATTTCCCTGTCAACCCTTTAGCATTTCTGGAAAACGAGCCGGATTTAGAGATACAAGGGGAACTCTATTTTTTCACATCTGCGAAATAGTAGAATTAAAAAAGCCGAAAATAATTCTTCTGGAAAATGTTAAACACCTAATTCACCTCGACAAAGGCAAAAACTTAGATATTATTTTGCATTCTTTGGAAGAACTGGGTTATTTAGTTGATTATAAGCTCTTAAATGCCAAGGATTTTGGTGTGCCGCAAAATCGAGAAAGAATTATTATTATTGCTACCCAAAATAAAAAATTTAATTTCAACTCATTAAAATATACTTCACCAATACCTAAGTTACGCGATTTTCTGTCTCCTCAAGGCAATTTTGAATACTTAGATAAAAAAGAATATACTCTCATTGATAATCCTACCTTACAACCATCAGGATTAATTTTTGTCGGTTATCGCAATAAAACTATCTGGAAAAAAGGTATCAGACCAAATACAGAACATTTATCCCGGGTTCATCATCAACCTAACCGAATTTATTCGATCGATGGAGTACATCCTACTATACCATCTCAGGAAACATCTGGACGTTTTTTTATTTATATACCCGAACAAGATCAGGTGCGTAAATTAACTATCCAAGAATGCTATCGACTGATGAAGTTCCCCGATAGCTTTCAAATTCATCCTAACTTAGCTGAGTCTTATAAACAGGTGGGTAATTCGGTTTGTATTCCCATGATTCAAGAGTTGGCTATTGCCATTAAGAAACATATTTTTGAAAACAATTCTAGAGTATCCTTAAAGGAGTTTTCTTTTTCTCGTCAGAATATTCAATTGGAAATTATCGGATTAGATTTTATGAACCATAAAGAAAAGTTATTAGACATTTATGACCAATCCTTAAATTTAGATGATCGGCAACCACTGCCTCCTCAACCCTATCAAAACTATATCCAACAAATTGCTACTAATTGCTCAAAACAAAAGGGAGTTTATACGGTTTTAATAACTTTATTAGTTCATAAAATTCTCTATCCTAATCAAGATATTAGATACCATCAAACTAATTTACCTGGAGGATTTTCAGGAAGAACTATTGATACTCAGTATATTACTCCCACCTTGAAACAATTGGGATTACCAGCTATGGCAGAAAGTGGCTGGCTAACTCGTTCTTTAGAACAACCCTTTCCCTATACTTTAGATTATCAAGGTAAAATTAGTAACCAAAAAACCAAAGATGCTTTTCTGGGTTTAATTGATTTTATTGAAACTAATCCTCAACAAGCTGAAGTTATTTTAAGGCTTTTACTTCATCAAGTTAATCAGATTATCCAGACTCAAAAGATTAAAATTTTGAAGATAGATAATCCTGAACCTTTTGATATCAACACTTTGAGCAGTTGCCTAGAAAATCATTTTAGTTTCAATTATCAAACTCGCGGAGCTTCCAAATTACCTGTTTTAGCACTATATGCAATTTATCAAAGGTTAATTATAGAAGTAGAAAGATACAAATCCTGCACATTAAAACCTCTAGGCAGTCACACAGCTTCTGATCTAACTTCTGGTAGTGCAGGAGATATTGAGATTTTTGATAAAAATAAACAATTAGTAGAAGTTATTGAAATTAAGCATGGTAAGTACATTGATTTACAAATTCTCCGAATTGCCAAAGATAAAATTATCAAATTTAATCCGAGAAGATATTATATCCTATCATCGTTTGATGTTAAACCCACAGAAGTGGAGTTAATCATGTCTGAGATTCAAACTATCAAAAACAATCATGGTTGTCAAATAATCACCAATGGTATTATACCGACAATTAAATATTATCTGAGACTGATATCATCTCCAGAAGAATTTGTCAATAGCTATTCCCATCTGATTGAAATAGATTCGGAATTACAAACTATTCATAAATTAAAATGGAACGAAATTTTATCTAATCTTATTTCTCCAATTGAACAAATCTAAACTAGCGAGCTATACTATGGCCAAAATATACCATCTCTGGTGACAGCTTTTCTTAAGATGAAGTGTAACCTAATTGGGTATCGACGACCGACACCCCACAATCTGTCCCCACGAAAAACTTTTTCGGCCAACCCTATCTAGACTACACTTTTTAAGTAGCTAGACACAATTAATTACACATACTTTTGCCTTTTGCCTATCCTAACCAAGAAGTTAATTTTGTCCTATTACTTTATTACTCATGAATCCCCTCGTTAATTATTTTCGCAACCTGCAAGAAATCCACTCATCCCAAGCAGCAGTAAAAGAAACCTCCTACTACGGCACTCTCGAAACTCTCCTCAACGAAATCGGTAAAACCCTAAAACCGCGAGTACGCTGCATTATCAACCTCAGAAATCAGGGTGCGGGATTGCCGGACGGGGGACTTTTTAACGTCGATCAATTCCCCAAAAATCAAGAATTAGAACCTTTTACGGCGATTTTTCCCGAAAGAGGCGCGATCGAGATTAAGGGAACCAAAGAAGATATAAAAAAAATCGCCACCAGCGAGCAAGTACAAAAATACTGGCAAAAATACGGTCAAGTATTAGTCAGCAATTATCGCGATTTTCTGCTCATCGGTCGCAATAGCCAAGGTCAACCGGTGGAATTAGAAGCCTATAGTTTAGCCCCGTCAGAAGCCGAGTTTTGGCTAAAAACCTCAAATCCATCCAAATTCGCCGCCGAACACGGTGATAGCCTCTTAGAATACCTAAAGAGAGTGCTTTTACAGGCGGCTCCTATCACCTCACCGGCCGATGTTGCTTGGTTTCTTGCTTCCTATGCGCGGGACGCAAAAGCACGCTTAGAACATCATTCCGATCTTCCCGCTCTGGCCAATATTCGTCAAGCTTTAGAAAATGCCCTCGGTATCAAATTTGAACGGGAACAGGGAAATAAATTTTTTCGTTCTACCCTCGTGCAAACCCTCTTTTATGGTTTATTTTCTGCTTGGGTATTATGGCACAAGCAAAACCTCAATCGCGAGGATAAAGAGGATAAGTTCGATTGGAAATCCGCAGCCCACCATCTCCATGTTCCCATGTTAGCGATCCTATTTGAGCAGATCGCCGCACCGAGTAAGTTAAAATCTTTGGGATTAGTAGAAGTTTTGAATTGGACGGGTGCAGCTTTAAATCGAGTGCGACGAGAGGAATTTTTTCGTCAATTCGATGAGGGACAAGCGGTGCAGTATTTCTATGAACCATTTCTGCAAGCTTTTGATCCTGATTTACGCAAAGAATTGGGAGTTTGGTACACTCCTCCGGAAATTGTTCGCTATATGGTAGCGCGAGTCGATCGAGTTTTACGAGAAGAATTAAATATCGAGGACGGTTTAGCTAATCCCGATGTTTATATTCTCGATCCTTGCTGTGGAACTGGTGCTTATTTAGTCGAGGTTTTGCGCTATATTACCGATACTTTACAGGAAAATGGGGCGGGTGCTTTAGCCATGGCTTTGGTGAAAAAGGCAGCCATAGAAAGAATTTTCGGTTTCGAGATTTTAACCGCTCCTTTTGTCGTCGCTCATCTACAATTAGGTTTATTCCTGCAAAGTTTGGATGTACCTTTAATAGAAGATAGTGAACGAGTCGGGATTTATCTGACTAATGCTTTAACCGGTTGGCAACCTCCCGATGAGGAAAGTAAACAGAAAATTCAACAGCTACAATTAAGTTTTCCGGAGTTAAATAAGGAACGAGAAGCAGCCGATGAAGTTAAGCGCGGTAAACCGATTTTAGTTATTCTCGGTAATCCTCCCTACAATGCTTTTGCTGGAACCAGTCCCGCAGAAGAAGCAGGTTTAGTGGAAGTGTATAAACAGGGTTTAATCTCCGATTGGGTGATTAAAAAGTTTAATCTGGATGAGTTATATGTGCGCTTTTTTCGTTTAGCGGAAAGATGTATTTCAGAAAATACTGGTAAAGGGGTTGTTTGTTATATTTCTAATTTTTCCTATCTCGGTGATCCTTCTTTTGTGGTGATGCGGCAAAGATTTTTACAAGAATTTGATCGTCTTTGGTTTGATTGTCTCAATGGGGATAGTCGCGAAACGGGAAAGTTAACCCCTGAAGGTAATCCAGATCCTAGTGTTTTTTCTACTCAATACAATAAGGAAGGGATTCGAGTCGGGACAACTATCGGACTAATGGTAAGAAAGGAAGTAAGGAATAAAAATGTTGATGTCTATTTTCGCCATTTCTGGGGAGTTGCTAAACGAGAACAGTTATTAGATAGTTTAAATAATCAAGATTTTGATGCTTTTTATCAAGTCTCTAACCCAGAAAAATCTAATCGTTATTCTTTCCGTCCCTCCGATGTTTCTTCTCACTATTTAGCATGGCCAAAGTTAACAGATTTATCTTGTCAAGATTCATCATTAATTATTCCATTACAGGGTATGGATGAAGATCGTGCAAATGCACTTATAGATTGTGATCAAGATATTTTATCATTAAGAATGCAAAAGTATTTTGATAAAACAACTGACTGGGATGAATTTTTAACTTTAAAAACTGGGTTAAGTCGAGATAGTGCGTCTTTTGATGCTAAAACTGTACGAAAAAAAGCACATCAATTAGATTCGTTTAAAGAAAATAACCTGAAAAGATATAATTTCCGTCCCTATGATACAAGATGGTGTTATATTACTTTAGCCCCTAATGTTTGGAAAAGAGTAAGGCCAGATTTATATGTACAGTACACATATAAAAATTTATTTTTATTAAGTCGTTCTAAAGGAGTTGCTCAACCAGAAGGAATTCCCTTTCTATTTACTCAAAGTCTTTTTGCTAGGGATTGTATGAGAGGTCATGCAGTTGCATTTCCCATGTTAATTTATCCTTCTGCGAAACATGAAGCAAAAAAACAAGATAAATTATTTAATTTTGAAAGTTATACAACTGTTAAAACAAAAGCCAATCTCTCAGAAAAATCTCGTCAATACTTAAATCAACTGAGTATTAATAATCTTGATGAAAATATCGAGAATGCTTCCTTAATTTGGCTGCACGCATTAGCGATTGGATACTCTCCCTTATATCTTCGGGAAAATGCCGACGGGATTCGTCAAGACTTCCCAAGGATTCCCCTTCCTAATAGCCAAGAATTATTAATTAAATCTGCCCAACTAGGACAAGCGATCGCCTCTCTTTTAGACACAGAAAACCCCGTTATAGGAGTCACCAAAAAACCGACCCCTGCACTGCAAAAAATCGCCTTGATTTCCTGCACTGATGGGGGAAATTTAAACCCAGATAAGGGGGATTTAATTATTAACGTCGGTTGGGGACATGGGGGTAAAAATGGTGTGACAATGCCGGGTAAAGGAAAAGCGATCGCCAGACAATATACAACCGCAGAAATGAGCGTAATTAGCCCAGAAATGCGAAAATTATTAGGAACCAAAACCTATGATATTTATCTCAACGATCGAGCCTATTGGCAAAATATACCGGCCCGGGTTTGGGAATATACTATCGGGGGTTATCAAGTTATTAAAAAATGGCTAAGTTATCGCGAGGAAAAATTATTAGGACGGGGATTAACTATCGCAGAAGTGCAGGAAGTCAGCGAGATGACTAGGAGAATTACTGCGATTATTCTCCTAGAATCAGATCTAGATGATAACTACCAAAATATCAAAACAGCCGTGTATTCTTTTTAATTAGGGTTGGCTGATTAAATAGAGTTCTTGCATAAGTAGGTAGGCACAATTATTTGTAGGATGGGTTAGCGGTAGCGTAACATAATCGGGCGTTGGGTTTCTACGTTCATTTTATATTTAATTCCACCCACCTACTTAATTAATTTTTGAGGGTTTAAAAACGGCAAAAATAAGGATTAAATTGCCTAAAATTCCTAAATAGGGTTTGCTGAATAAATCTAAAAACCTTGTTGGGTAAGGCTTTTAGACTTTTTGTCAATCAAAAAGTGCCGACCATTGGAGTGATCAGGGGGAAAATTCAGGTACTTTTTCCCTAAAAATTAGGTAATTGGCCACCTCAAAATCGGTAAAACCCCACACCCCACCTGCCCCCCCGATGTCGGGGGGGTTGGGGGGGCCACACCCTGCCTCCACCAACAAACTTGTTCAGCAGACCCTATCTATAGTTTTGTAACGGCAAATTTTGCTAAAAATCAATAAGTGTAAACTTTCATCACAAGCTCGATCTAGTCCTGACAAAGGTGTTATATTAAAAACATAAGGCACAAGGGAAGCGACTCAACTTCCTTACAGGCAAAAAGACCTAGAGCCTGTGCCACCTGCTCTAGCTCAACGCAACAGCTAAATCGGACGCAGATTCTCAAAGTTTGTAAAGTAAAGTATGGTTTCGCCTCTGTCGCTCAAGATAGGACAGATGGAGTGGGCTGTAATCAGCACCTGAGTCGGTAAACTGAGAAATCTTGATAGTTGACAGATAGACTGTTGTGAGTTCCGTAAACCTCTATTGTATTGAGTCCGTTAAATTTTTAGGAGTCCATATCGTTTGTACAGGATGAAGCCCGCCTCCCTAGGCGGGCATATTATGTTTTTAGAAAACCGCCACGAGATATTCCTGTAATTGCAATTGATAACCTGCCCGTAGCTGACAGGGATAATCAAGGGAAAACTCAGGTAAAGCGAATAGAGAACTTTTTTGACAACTAACTAAAGCCACATCGAAGCGACAGGTTAAATCGGACCATTGGGGATAAAAGGAGAGAAATATCTGGGCGGCTTCGTAAATTTTCCCCTGTTTACGGTCATCGATTGCTAATTTGCCCCCTAAATCCCAATTGCCAGCGCTGCGGGTTTTCACCTCGACAAAAGCGAGAATCGCCTGAGACTTAGACAAGACGATTAAATCGATTTCACCGCTGCCACTACGCCAACGACGCTGGAGGATATGCCATTGCTGTAATTGCAACCAATCCGCCACCAAATTTTCGCCCAATTCCCCCACGGTTGTCATGTTCAGTTATCAGTTATCAGTGGTCAGTTATCAGTGGTCAGTTATCAGTGAACAGGGAACAACGTTGATTGATTATCCTGTCTTCTGACTCCGAACTCCTGACTACTGGCTACTGTCTCCTGTCTCCTAACCAAGCAGGACAATTTTCGATTTTTACCAGAGGTCTATTACAAAAGTCCTTCTAGACGACGACGGATGCTGTCTAACTCCGCATCGGGAATCTCGGAAAACTCCTCTTCGGCGGGGGGGACTTCCTCTTTTTGCCAATCCAACTCGGAGGCATTGCTTTCGGGGGGAATTACCAACATACCCGCTTCAATCATTTCCGCTTGATAGCCGGCGCCGCGACAAAATTCTGCCACTTCCTCCGAATCAATTTTCTCTACCGTGGGAGTCGGAAAATCCTGTGCCTCTAACAGCAGTGCATAACGGGTGGCATCATCTTCCGATTCAAACATCAAAACCTTATTGATAGCTCCCATTTGAATGGTGTGGATACCTTCATTTTCTGTGCCTGCGTTAAAAAGTAGTACAAATACACGCATAGTTACTATTAGCGATCGATAAGCAGTGGTCGTCTATGCTCATTTTACCCCCCTTCTCGATCGCTAATCCTCAGCAATTTTAGTTTCTCGTCAACCACTTTTGACCGTTAAGCCGTTGCAGGGTGTAAAACAACAGTAAATCAAGACTTACTTTCTTTTCATCGATCATAAATGATTCAATTGTACTAGGTTGAGCGCCGCCCTCAGCCTGGGAAAAAGCTTTTTTGCCATTGATGTTTTCTTCCAAAAAATAAATGCTAAATTGACGCATTCCCCCGAGCCAATTGCCGGTTAACTGCCAACAGGGAGAGCTAGAAAAGCCCTGCACGGCAATTTTATCCTGTTTAAAGGACAGCTTCATATCAGTTATACCCAGCTTTTGCAAGGCTGCCGCCAGTGCGGGTTGAAAATGCTGCTCGATAAATTCAGCAAAGGGTTTTTCCTCGACGGTAGGATCCTTGGGTTTTTTAGCAGGCGCGGGTTGAGCCGGTTTTTCTGCTGCTGCTGTCGGAGTTGCGGGGGTGGTGGTTTCTTCTGCCATAGGAATTAATCTGGAATGGGTAGGTAGTTACAATTATATTTTCTCCCGGGTTATCGGTTATCAGTTTTTTTTAGCTATCAGCTTTTATGGGATTAATCAGCCATTTTTCTAGTTAGCCCTCTTTCATCACTCTGGGAGAGTTAAAATGAGAAGGATGTAGGGAGAATTGGCAGAGTCCTGTGAAGTCAAGAAGTCCAAAGATTGAACTAGATTCGTTAGCAGTCGTTCCCACTAGAGGAGCGAGCAATATTGAAAGTTACGTCAACCCAACTGTCCCCCCAAATGACTCCATCTTTGTCATCAGGAGAAACAATAGGTTTTAGTTTCTGGAGAGTTATCAGTTATCATTGCCTACCCCCAGTCGTCGGGAGCCTGAAATAAGAGATATTTTAATTTTCATCCCCTTGAAAGAAGAGGATTGTTACCTCTTGTTCTTGGTCAAATCCTACAGAGTCTGATAAAATCAATCTCTGAGAGACTTGGTTAAGATCATAATTATTCTCCCTCTGTCAGCCAATGTCTAGATTATAGTAGGACAGTATCGGGCGAAAGTTGATAAGATTTTCCAGTATGGTTAAATATTGCGCTGATGTTTTAATATTACCTATCGCATAAAACTATGATTACTTATATTAAAATTCATGGCTTTAAATCCTTTCATAATTTTGAAATGGTATTCACGCCGCTTACTGTAGTCGCTGGGGTTAATGCTTCTGGTAAGAGTAATTTATTTGATGCTTTGCAATTGTTGACGCGGCTGGCAGAAGTGGATCTGAAGACGGCTTTTAGCGAGCAACGAGGACATCCTAGCGAACTTTTTACCCAGTATGATGAGGACGACTACGCCACAGAAATGGAATTTATAGTTGAAATGTTAGTCAATCGCAAGGTAAAAGATAATTGGGGTGGGGAAGTCGATCTTAAATATACAAGGTTGCGCTATCAATTAAAAATTAAACGAGAGTCTAATATAAGTGGATTTGAAAACTTGTATATTGTTGATGAAAGTTTAGAAAATTTAAAGCACAATGAAGATAATTGGGTAAAAAATTATATTCCTAAGACAGTATTGGAAACTTGGCGACCAAAAGTAGTAACGGGTAGGAGAGCCATTCCTTATATTAAGACTGAAGATATTAATGGTATTGCTACCATTGTTCTACCTCAAGACGGTCAAGCGGGGAATAAAAAAGTATTTCCCGCAAAAAACGCATCACAAACTGTTTTAAGCAGCATTAATACCATAGATTTTAAACATATATTAGCCGCCAAACAAGAAATGCTGAGTTGGAAGTTTATGCAGCTTAATCCCGAAGATTTGCGAGAACCTACTCGTCAAGATATAGGCATCAGAGATACAATAACAGCAAGCGGAAAGAATTTAGCCGCTGCTTTATTTCGCATTAAACAAGATGATGAATATACCCTCACAGCAATTTCCCGTGATCTCAATAATCTGCTACCAAATCTTACAGAAGTTAATGTTTATGATGACAAAGCAAATCGACAATTTATTATCAAGGTAAAAAGTGATGATAATCGGGAGTTTTCTTCGAGAGTGCTTTCCGAAGGAACCCTACGTTTATTAACATTATGTGTCCTGCAATACGACCGACAACACACAGGATTACTGTGTTTTGAAGAGCCAGAAAATGGCATTCATCCTTTTCGTATTGAAGCAATGGCAAGATTATTAAAAGAGCTAACTGTCGATTTTGAAGATACTGAAATGCCTTTACGCCAAGTAATAGTGAACACTCATTCTCCGGTTCTGGTGAGTCAATTAATTAATTGGCAAGATGATAAAAATGTCAGCATTTGGCTTTCTCAACTTACCACTATAATATCCACTATTGAAGGGAAGCGAATTAAGATGAAAAGCAGTAATTTTCACCCTGTTATCAAAGAGAATAAAAAACAATTAACCTTATTTTTCTCCGAAAATGAGGCCAAGCTAACTCTCTCGGAAGTTGTCGAATATCTAAAAACTGCTGATGCTGAAAGTGCGATTAAAAATATTAAAAATCAACAAAACTAATTAATGTAAATCAATTAAGATGGCAAAAAAAATCAAACAAATAATTATTGCCTTAGCTACAGAAGGTAGTTCCGATCATAGATTTTTACCGAATATTATTCAGCGCACTTTCGAGAGAGTTGCTTTTGACGATGAACAAGAAATAGAAATTTTTGACCCAATTTGTCTTCCACAAATCTCTGGCGAAAATATCCGAAAAAAAGCTAAACAATACGCAATTCAAGCGGTGGAGAAGGGAGCAATGGTTTTGTGCTTCCATGCAGACGCAGATGATAAAACAGATGAAAACGCATTTAAGGAAAGAATTAATCCGGCTTTTAATGCTATTAAATCAGACGAGCGAGACTTATGCAAAAATTTAGTTGCTATCGTTCCAATACAAATGACTGAAGCCTGGATATTAGCAGACAAAGAATTACTAAAAAAAGAATTGTGTACAAATAAAAGTGATAGTGAGTTAGCAATCGATAAAGAACCCGAATCTTTCAGCAATCCGAAAGAAACAATTAAAAATGCCATCAATAAAGCCAGAGAAGGTATTACTAAACGCTATCGAAATAAACTAAAAATTGACGATTTATATTCACCGCTTGGTGCAAAAATCGAATTGTCGAAATTAGAATCCTTGTCTTCCTACAAAAAATTTGAAAAGGCAGTACGAGATATTTTTCCACAATTAACGAAAGTCAACAATATAGAAGATAATCCTGATCAAACGTGAATAGGATCTTGCTAATACCATTTTTCTAAAGTAATGGCAGAGATGGTTAATTGCCTCCAACCTCAAACCCTCTCCTAGAAAAGAAAATGGGAGTAAGATGTCTGCCACGAATAAAGAAAAATGGCATAGGGTGCGTTCCCCCTCGTTGCAGCAGGGAACGCACCCGACAGAATCATTGAGTTCTACCTATGCGATCGCTACTTCCGCCTAACAACCCTCAACGTTCAGGAGGAATTTGCCCCTTTAACTCCTCAATTAGTGATGGGAGCTGCGATTGAACCACATCCCAAACGATGTTGAGGTTGACATCATCATACTCATGTACCAACCGATTTCGCATTCCCTTGATTTCTTGCCAAGCAATGTTGGGCAAGTTTTGTCGGGTTGTTTGGGAAACTCGTCCGGCGGCTTCGGCAATCACCAAGAGCCGTCGAATGACTGAATCTTGAAGCTGCACATTGGCGACGAACTCAGCTTTCGAGCATTGAGCCGTGTAGATCATGACCAGTTCTGCGGATTGCAGCATATCAAGCAGGAATTGGGGATCCCGTTGCATAAATCACTTGAGCCGAAGAAAGGATTTGATTACGGCGTAGGTAGTTGCGACTGGTGGCAATGCCTTGGCGGGTAATCAGGTCAACATCTCGATGGAAAATGCTTTTTAGCTCTGCTTCCATTTGGTCTAGGGTGCTGAATGTGGGATGAGCCTCTGGATGAAATTCCACCATAACATCAATGTCGCTGTCGGGGCGGAAGTCTTCGCGCAGGACGGAGCCGAATAGAGCGAATTCGGTCACTTGCCAGCGATCGCAAAACTGGGCAATTTTTTCCATCGGTAGGTCGCTCGCAGTAATGGTCATGGCATGATTACTCCCAAGGTTTCAAATTGCCGATCAATCGAAAACGTGGCCGATAGCTGATCACTGAAAGCTCCTTAAATATCTAACCTTTGGTAGATGCTATTAAGATGATTTAAGTGCTGCTGGGGATCAAAGCAACTTTCGATCTCGTCGGGGGATAAAATGCCGGTAACTCGCTCATCTTGGCTGATAAAAGCTTTAAAATTGCCGTTATCGGTGTTCCAAGCGCGATGGGCGTTTTCTTGGACGATTTTATAGGCAGATTCCCGGCTAATTCCCTTACTCACCAAAGTTAAAAGAACTCTTTGACTGAAAATCACGCCACCGTAAACATTCATATTTCGCTTCATGTTTTCGGGATACACCAGCAGATTTTTGACTAAATCGGTGATTTCCTTGAGCATAAAGTGGGTCAAAATGCAAACATCCGGCAGCATTACCCGTTCTACGGAACTATGGGAAATATCTCTTTCGTGCCAGAGGGCGATATTTTCTAAAGCGGAAACGCTATGACTACGGATAATTCTCGCCATTCCCGTTAAGCGTTCTGAACGGATGGGATTACGTTTATGGGGCATAGCGGAGGAGCCTTTTTGTCCTTTGGAAAAGTATTCTTCCACTTCTAGGACATCGGTTCTTTGCAGGTTGCGAATCTCCACGGCAAAACGTTCGATCGAAGCCGCCAATAAAGCTAATTGTTGCACATAATCGGCGTGTCGATCGCGGGAGATAACTTGAGTGGAAGCGGTATCCGGTTCTAATCCTAACTTCTGACAGGTTAACGCCTCAATTTTCGGGTCAATATTGGCATAGGTTCCCACTGCACCAGATATTTTACCGATGGCGATGTCTTGGCGCAAGCGAATTAAACGATCGCGTCCCCGTAGCACTTCCGCTAACCATCCCGCTAGTTTAAAGCCAAAGGTGATCGGTTCGGCGTGAATGCCGTGGGAACGTCCCACCATGACTGTATAACGGTGTTCTTGGGCGCGATAGCGCAGGGCTTGGATAAAATCTTCTAATTGTTCTAGAATCAGGTTTAAACTGGCGACTAATTGTAAGGATAGGGCGGTATCTAATACATCAGAACTGGTTAAACCCAAATGAATATAACGCCCCGGCTCGCCCACATATTCGTTAACATTTGTTAAAAAGGCGATGACATCGTGGCGCACTTCTGCTTCTATTTCTAAAATGCGATCGGGATCAAAATTAGCTTTTGCCTTAATTTCTTCTACTGCATCCCCCGGAATATAGCCTAATTCTGCCTGCGCTTCACAGACGGCTATCTCTACCTCTAGCCATGTTTGATATTTATATCTATCCGTCCACAAATTCCCCATCGCAGGGAGAGTATAACGCTCGATCACTATTAATTCTTCCAAGACAACCGTTCAATTGTATCGGATCGGGGCAAGTCTGGGAATAGGCAAGGGGCAGCGGGGAGCTTTGTTTTCCCCACTCCCTTCTTTCCGGTTAGTAATTCGGTAGTAGCGGTGAGGCTCTTCTAGGTTGTGTGTGATAAGTTTAACTTACATAGGATTGATTGATCTTTGTGTCCTTTGTGTCTTTGTGGTTCGTTCCACCCCCTCTCTAGGAGGATTATATCTTAGAATACATTTTACCCACCAAATCCAAGAGAGCCGCGGTGAACTATCTTGCTTAATTTAGCCTGAATCGAACCCCTACCCCCTTGCTTCAACCCATGCTCGCATTTTACCCGGATTGTTTAATCCGTAGGGATCGACGAGTTGTTTAAATTCTAGTTGTAGCGGATTAATCTGTCTGCTGCCGCCATCTTCCATGATATAAGTGTGAGGATTGGCAATGGCTGCCCCCTGTTGTTCATAGATAGCAATAATCTCATTTAATCGAGTTTCTGTGGTAAATTCTAGCAAGGGAAGACCGGCGGGAATAACTTTACCTTGAAATCTCAAAAATTCTAGGTGCATCATTATTTCCTCCCCAAAATAATTATAGAGTTTCTCCACCGTGGCTAGATTAAAATAAAAAGCCTGTAGATAAGTTATCTTGGGGTTACAACTACGCGCATGGAGAGTGGTGTGATTCCAAGTAAATTCTAAGATACTGTTGCCTTTTTGGGTTTCTTCTGGCGTTTTATAGTAGGTAAGTTCACCATTATATTCTTTAATTAAAGACTCTAATGCCACTTGATCGCTGTCCGATACTATTAACAAAACTGCCGCTTTTCCTGGGGGTAAATAATCCTTAAGAGCGATAAAATAAGCGGGAATTGGCCAAGAGTGAACACTAACCATTTTCTTGACAATGCCATCACTATCACTGAGAGCTTGACCAAATTTAGCGGCGGTGATAAAATCGGCAAAAGTAACGATAAATTCTGCCCAAGGATAACAGGGAGCGAGGGCTATTTCTAACTCGGTAATAATGCCATTAGTTCCGTAGGCATGATTGACTTTTTCTACTTCATCCCCCCGTAATTCGATAATTTTGGGTTCTGTTTCTAGGGTGACTAATTGCACTGCTTGCAAATTGCCTCTATCCTTCAATTGTCCATAATTAATTGAACCCATGCCCACACTGCCACCCCCGATAAAACCGCCAATTGTCGCCGTCCGATAGGTAGAGGGAGCCATTCTTAATTCCCAACCAATTGCGCGAGCTTGTTTATCAAAAAAGGCCATTTTTACCCCCGCTTCTACCCGTGCTGTACCCGGTTCGATCGAGATAATTTTTGTTAGTTTGGTTGTGTCTAAAATTACTCCCCCCTGCAAGGGAACACATTGACCATAATTACCTGTCCCCGCACCTCTGACTGTTAAAGGAATTTGGTATTTAACGCAGGTTTTAGCGATGTCAATAACTTCTTGGCTATTGTGGGGACGAATGACTAAATCAGCCCGTTTATCTTGCAGTTGTGCCTCTAAAATGGGACTAAAATGATAATAATCTAAGGAAAGTTTCGCCACTTGTCCCGGATCGGTGATAATTTCCAGATGGGAAAGTTCTTGCATGAGATTTTGATAGTTAGATTTCATGGTTAGGTAGGGTTTGCTGAAAAAGTATATTGGTGCGGTTAGGAGTCAGGATTCAGGAGACAGGATTCAGGAGTCAGGAGACAGGAGACAGGAGACAGGAGACAGGAGATTATTTTTATTTGTTCTCCCCATACCCCAATTCATAATTCATAATTCAAACAGGAAAAATTAAAAACCGATCGCCTAGGCGGTCGGTTTTACTAAGAAGTATAAACTTTTATTAACTTTGTTTGCTGAGAAACTGTTGAGCTTGTCTAATAGCGGCAGCGCCGATATTGAAGACAGCCCAGCCACCAGCAATAAACAAAGGGGTTAAAACGATTAACACTCTCCAGTCCATAGATTTCCTTCTCCTCGGTCAGTGCTTAAAAGATTGTTACTTGATTCTCATTTTATATTTATACCCTAATCCGCCCGTTTTGGGAATCCGGTATCAGTACCTTTTCCCCCATGAACGAGGGCAAGTTTAGCATAGCGCTCGGCGTGTTCGATCAACTCTTGAGCCTCCTGTGGGGACACTTCCCGGACGCGTTTAGCGGGAATACCCACCACTAAAGATCGCGGTGGTATATCTTTTGTCACAATACTACCCGCCCCGACAATACTACCCGCCCCGACGCGCACACCATCGAGAATCACTGCCCCAATGCCGATTAAACAACCGCGTTCAATATGGGCTGCGTGAATTACCGCCCGGTGTCCGATGGTAACGTAATCTTCAAGGATAGTAATTTTGCCCGGATCTCCGTGTAGGATCGCCCCATCTTGGATATTAGTATAGGCCCCAATTTCGATGCGTTCCACGTCGGCACGCAATACCGCCCCATACCAAACACTTACCCCCACAGCTAGGGAAATATCGCCCATTACCGTGGCATTGGGGGCGATAAAAGCCGCTTGACTGACATCGACAAGGGGCCAGAAATTAGAAGTTGATCTTAAGTTATCTAAAGACATGGAAGGATCTGCACTAAAGTCGGAAGAGAATACCCGTCCAATTTGGTTGGGTATAATATGGGTAGGATTATTGGTACAAAGATAGCAATTTTTAGTTTAGGTTCTCCCATGATCAATGCAAGTTTACAATACCCTGTTTTTGGCCCCGATATCCATTGTCCTCACTGTCGGCAGCTAATCCCCGCCCTCACTTTGACGGATACCTATTTGTGTCCGCGCCATGGAGCTTTTGAAGCCGATCCCAAAACGGGTGAGTTGGTTCACTTGCAGTCAGGACGGCATTGGCGACTCTGGAATGGTGAGTGGTATCGTCAACACACTCACCCGGATGGTATTCGTTTTGAGATTCACGAAGCACTCGATCGCCTCTATACTCAAGGATTTAAAGCGACTAAAGTAATTATTGCCAACCGTTATCGCGATCTAGTTAGTTCCTACCTAGAACGTAACACCACTTGGCGCGGTAATGGACCGGCTGAGACCACTATTCCCCGTCTTTACGGTTTACCGGTAGAATTTAGTCCCGATGCCCCCGATGAACCCTGTTGGGATGTAATTAATTTTGATCTGGAAAAAGAACCGGGGGTTCCCAAACGTTATCCCTATTTTCGTCTTTTTGATTAATCATTTATCAGTGATCAGTTATCAGTAAACAGTTATCAGTGAATAATCTCACTTAATAAACTCATAACCTCAAAACTGAATCGGGAGGCAGATCGATGAAGGATTGCTTATCAACCCCGAATTCTCACTCATTACTGATTACTGATTACTGATTACTGATTACTGAAAATGCACCATGCTTCTATTCGT
Organism: Microcystis sp. BLCC-F209; assembly: GCF_041928595.1. Lineage (NCBI taxonomy): Bacteria > Bacillati > Cyanobacteriota > Cyanophyceae > Chroococcales > Microcystaceae > Microcystis > Microcystis sp. BLCC-F209. Next base: position 12,030 of record NZ_JBHFLL010000087.1, on the reverse strand, counting down.
ACCGCTAATATCCATCGAGCGATCGCTTTTTACCAGCTTCTCGGTTTTACCCTCGAGGAAAGATTCACCACGGGTTATACTTTAGCCTGTTGGCTAACGGGGTTAAATGGACGCATCGAATTAATCCAAATTCCTCAACCGAAACCCGCCCCCGATGCCTTTAGCGATCAGCATTATGTCGGTTATTATCACTTGTCTTTTGACTTAACAGAAAATGTCAGCAATTTACCAGAATGGTTAGAAAAATTAACAAATAACTTTCAGCAAGCCCATCAAGAGGATGCCGATTTATATCAACCTTTAAAAATTCTTTTGCCCCCCCAACAACAGATGATCGGCGATCACGTCTATGAAGTCACCTTTATTGCCGACACAGACGGTTTACCCCTGGAATTTATCCGTCGTTTAACGCCGAAATCAGCGATCCAGGTCTCCATAACCGAGATGGAGGCGACAGTGCCGGCAAAAACTCCCTAGGCATACCGGTCTCCTCCAGATGATCTACATAAAAACTTAAGAATGATCCCCGTCTGGTGATAGACTTTTGACTGTTAAGGAAACAAACTCACTAGATAAATCATAGATCAGCTGTAGGGAGGATCATCGAGTGGAAAGTACGCTAGGGTTAGAAATTATCGAAGTAGTCGAACAGGCTGCCATTGCTTCCTCCAAGTGGATGGGTAAAGGCGAAAAAAATATCGCTGATCAGGTGGCGGTGGAAGCGATGCGCGAACGGATGAATAAAATCCATATGCGCGGTCGCATCGTTATTGGAGAAGGGGAAAGAGACGAGGCTCCTATGCTTTATATTGGCGAAGAAGTGGGTATCTGTACCCAAGTTGATGCCAAACAATATTGTAATCCCGACGAATTAGTCGAAATCGATATCGCCGTCGATCCCTGCGAAGGCACTAACTTGGTCGCCTACGGTCAAAATGGTTCTATGGCCGTGTTAGCGATCTCCGAAAAAGGTGGATTATTCGCCGCTCCTGACTTTTATATGAAAAAATTAGCGGCTCCCCCGGCAGCTAAAGGTCATGTGGATATTAATAAATCGGCGACGGAAAACCTGAAAGTTCTTTCCGATTGTCTCAATCGTTCGATCGAAGAACTGGTGGTAGTGGTGATGGATCGTCCCCGTCACAAGGAATTAATCCAAGAAATCCGCAACGCTGGGGCCAGAGTTCGTCTGATCAGCGATGGTGACGTATCGGCCGCTATTTCCTGCGCTTTTTCGGGAACTAATATTCATGCTCTCATGGGTATCGGTGCGGCTCCGGAAGGGGTAATCTCGGCGGCGGCGATGCGTTGTCTGGGGGGTCACTTCCAGGGACAATTGATCTATGATCCGGAAGTGGTCAAAACCGGTTTAATCGGCGAAAGCCGCGAGGGTAATCTCGCTCGTCTGCAAGAAATGGGCATCACCGATCCCGATCGCGTTTACGGTTGCGAAGAATTAGCCAGTGGCGAAACCGTCCTCTTTGCCGCCTGTGGGATCACCCCCGGCACCCTGATGGAAGGAGTACGCTTCTTCCACGGTGGCGCTCGTACCCAAAGCTTGGTTATCTCCACCCAATCGAAAACCGCTCGCTTTGTCGATACCGTTCACCTGTTCGACCGACCCAAATACATTCAACTGAGATAATTCTCTGACCGGGTGGGGTGGCCATGGCTCACCTCGCCCCCATTGGTAAAAATATATAAAGTTTTTTTTCAAACATCTTTTATTTGCATCCCGATTGGGACTAAATTGCAACAATTAGAGACATAACGCACTGATCTTTATCAATAATTTTTGTAGCCTGAGCAACATTTGTAGGAGAACATAAATGAATATTGCTGTAGTGGGCTTGAGTCACAAGACAGCCCCTGTGGAAATTCGCGAAAAATTGAGTATCCCGGAAGCGAAAATCGAGTCCGCCCTTACCCACCTCAAGGGTTATCCCCATATCCAAGAGGTGGCGATTATCAGCACCTGTAACCGTTTGGAGATCTACGCCGTGGTTACGGATACGGAAAAGGGCGTGGTGGAAATTACCCAGTTTCTCGCTGAAATCGGGCATATTCCCCTTAATGTCCTGCGTCGTTATCTGTTTACCCTACTGCATCAGGATGCTGTCCGTCATCTGCTCCGGGTGTCGGCCGGTTTAGAAAGTCTTGTCCTCGGGGAAGGGCAAATTCTCGCTCAAGTTAAAAATACCCATAAATTAGCCCAGAAGTACAATAGTATTAGCCAATTACTCGATCGCCTGTTTAAACAAGCGATGACTGCCGGTAAGCGCGTCCGCACGGAAACCAGCATCGGCACGGGGGCCGTATCGATCAGTTCGGCGGCGGTGGAGTTAGCCCATGCTAAGGTGGCAGACCTCAGCAGCCAGAAAATCGCTATTATCGGGGCAGGGAAAATGTCCCGATTATTAGTTACTCACCTTCTGGCTAAGGGTTCTCAGCAAATTGCGATCGTCAATCGCTCCCAAAGACGGGCCGAGGAGTTGGCCCGTGAATTTCCTAACGTACCAATCCAACTATATGGCTTAGAAGAGATGATGGCCATCGTAGCGGCATCGGATATCGTCTTTACCAGTACCGGAGCCACGGAACCAATTTTAACTAAAAATTTATTGACAGAAGTGACGATTACTGCTAACTCGCTGATGTTAATCGATATTTCTGTTCCCCGCAACGTCCACACCGACGTGAAGGAATTGGCACAGGTGCAAGCTTTTAACGTCGATGATCTCAAAGCGGTGGTTGCCGCCAATCAGGAAAGTCGCCGTCAGATGGCCAGGGAAGCAGAGGCACTCCTAGAGCAGGAAGTGGAAGCTTTCGAGCTTTGGTGGCGTTCTTTGGACACTGTACCGACAATTAGCTGTTTAAGAAGCAAAATTGAAGATATTCGCGAACAGGAATTAGAAAAGGCCCTCTCCCGTCTGGGGACGGAATTCGCCGAAAAACACCAAGAAGTTATCGAAGCGATGACCCGCGGTATCGTTAATAAAATCCTTCACGAACCCATGGTACAACTGCGCGCCCAACAGGATATCGAAGCGCGTAAGCGCTGTTTACAATCCCTGCAAATGCTCTTTAATCTCAGTGTCGGAGAAGAATATAGTTAGGGGCCGACAATTGACAAAAATTAAGGGCGATTCTATGGGTCTGTTAAGATGATTTTGAGGGATTGGGGGCGGATAATTTGGCCCGATTCCCCTATCGACAATTTCAAGATTGACAGACCACTAAGCTGTTGACTCTCTAAATTACTCGTTAAGGCTGTCCATGAGTGCCGGAGTTGACAGCAGGGAGCGGTATAATTGATAGTTAGGTGTACCGGGAAGGAGTTCTGTGGTATTGATTCATAACTGCTACTAAATGACCAGATGTCAACGTTCCTTACTGATTCTGCTGATATAGCCAGAGTCTACTACTCTTCAAGATTGAACTTGAAACAGCGTAGTCAGTTGGGTCAGTTCTTGACCCCCGCAACTGTTGCGCGTTTCATGGCAGGACAATTCAACAACCTGTCTGGTAATATTCGCCTTCTAGATGCTGGAGCTGGAATTGGAACTTTAACTGCTGCTGTAGTAGAGCGGTTACTGGCAAACCCCAATCAGGTTAGTAGTTGCAGCATTACAGCATATGAAGTCGAACCAGTCTTCTTCCCCTCGCTAAATCAAACCCTCACAGAATGCTGTGCCGCTTTGAACGGAAAAGGAATTCAAGCAGATTATTGCTTGTGGGAGGAGAATTTCATCAAAGCTAGTAGTGAAATGAACTTGCCACTCTTTAAGAAGGTAGTTCCAGGCTTTACTCATGCGATTCTGAATCCACCTTATAAAAAGATTCACAGCCAATCAGCAGAAAAGAAAGTTCTTGCAAGTATTGGGATTGATACTGTAAATCTCTACAGCGCATTTGTTTGGCTTGCCATCGTACAACTTATAGACGATGGCGAAGTGGTTGCGATTACGCCGAGAAGTTTTTGCAATGGCAAGTATTTTCGCCCTTTCCGAAAAGCCTTCCTAGAATATATGAAACTAGATAAAATCCATATATTTGAGAGTAGATCAGCAACCTTCTCAGAAGATGAGGTATTACAGGAAAATATTATTTTTCACGCCCTAAGATCTAAACAAAAACCTAGCACTGTAAAAATAACCAGTAATTCTGAGATGGCATTAGACGAGATTTCAGAATCTAGATATGCCCCCTATGACGAAGTGATTGAGCCGAATGATTCTGAACAGTTTATTCATATTGTTACAAATTCTCTCAAGAATTCCTTGAGAGTTCAAATGAATAAAATGCCCTGTACATTAGATGAGATAGGCTTAGAAGTTTCCACAGGTCCAGTTGTTGATTTTCGCCTGAAATCGTCTTTAAGAAACCATTTGAGTGATAGAACTGTTCCCCTACTTTATCCAGAATCTGTAAAAGTCAGGAAAGTAGTATTTCCTCCTGATAATCCCCGCAAGCCCATTGCGGTAGAAAAAAATAACGAAACAGAAAAATGGTTAATTGAGCCTGGCTGGTATGTTTTGACAAAACGTTTTTCATCCAAAGAAGAAAAGCGTCGTGTTGTTGCTGCTGTGTGTTCTCCTATTGGTTCAAAATCTCTAGGTGTCGAAAATCATCTTAATTATTATCATGCTAAAGGCAGAGGAATGCCTCCTGATGTAGCTAAAGGGTTAGCCGCATTTCTTAATTCAACTTTATTTGATAGCTACTTTCGTCAATTTAGTGGACATACACAAGTCAATGCTACCGACCTTCGTAGGGTTAAGTATCCATGTAAAAATGACTTAATCCAAATAGGAGTTCAAGTTGGGGACAATGACTTAAACCAAGAAGAAATCGATCAAGTTGTACATGAAGTTCTATCAATTATGGATGAAGCAAGCACCGCAGTTCAAGCAAACAAACGAATCGAAGAAGCACTTACAATTCTCAAGGCTATCTCTGCTCCTAGAGAGCAACAGAATGAAAGGTCTGCACTATGCTTACTTGCGTTAGCAGATATTCAACCTGATAAACCCTGGAGCCAAGCTACTGCACCAAAACGCGGAATTACAGAAATGATGGATTGGTTCCGTGATCATTACGGAAAACAATATGCACCAAACACACGGGAAACTGTTCGAAAACAGACAATGCATCAATTTGTGCAGATGGGACTGGTGGTTCAGAATCCAGACAAACCAGACCGACCAATTAATAGCCCTAGGTGGTGCTACCAACTTGATCGGCAAGCGTTATCACTGCTTCAAGTTTATGGCTCTGAGCAGTGGGAAGAAGCTCGTAGAAATTATGCGCTTTCAGTGACTAATTGGTTGCAAGCCAGGAATCGAAATCTGCCCATGATTCCTATAACCTTAACCGATGGTCGGGCGATTCAGCTTTCATCAGGTGGGCAAAATATTTTAATTAAAGACATCTTAGAAAGCTTTTGTCCAAGATTTACGCCAGGGGGCGTAGTTCTATATATTGGCGATGCTGGTGATAAATTTATAATCAACGAAACACAAAAATTCCGAGAAATGGGGATTGAATTAGATCCTCACGGGAAAATGCCTGATCTTGTTATCTATCATAGATGCCAAGATTGGCTTGTCCTTATAGAAGCGGTGACGAGTCATGGTCCAGTGAATTTGAAACGCCACAATGAACTAAAGCAACTTTTTCAATTAAGCTGTAAGGGTCTTGTCTTTGTTACTGCTTTTCCCAGTCGTAGGGAAATGACTCGTTATCTTGCTGAAATTTCCTGGGAAACAGAAGTTTGGGTAGCTGATCAGCCCGATCACATGATTCACTTCAATGGAGAGAGATTCCTAGGTCCATATTAGAACCCAGAAAAGCGTTCTTAAAGATATCAGTTGTGAAAGTACACCTAACTTCACCGTTAGGTGGCTTAGGTTTTCTATGGGGACAGTGCTTCCAAGTTATTTTTGATAATAAATCCTGTTTTTCAAAGCTGATAACAATCAATCATAAGTTAGCCAATGACAGTTAGTATGATGTCGAAACCACGGCCTAACAGTACGTCAATTAGAAGTAGGATAGAGGAGGGTGTGGAACCGCAGGGAGCGATATGATTAATAGTTAGTCCAGAAATTTTTAGAGAGAATGAAGACCTTAGAAGAAACTATTGCACAGGCTATGGATTGCCAAGATAAGTCGATCTTACCTTTTCTTCCATATATCTTACAGGACTTCTGGGAAATAGGCTCTTCTGCCAATTCTATTCTTAAAATTGTCAAAGCACATACAAATAATTATTCTGAATTAAATGTACTAGATCTAGGCTGCGGCAAAGGTGCAGTCTCGATAAAATTGTCAATTGAACTGGATTGCTACTGTCTTGGAATCGATGCAATACCAGAATTTATTGAAATCGCTAATAAAAAAGCTAGAGAAGAAGCAATTACTTCAAGGTGTAAATTTATTTCAGGAGACGCACGAGAAATAATCAAGACATTAAACCAATTCAATCTGATTATTCTCGGCTCGATCGGTCCTGTATTTGGAAATTATTTTCAAACTATGACTATCTTAAAAAAAAATCTGACAAAAGATGGTCTAATTATCTTGGATGATGGATATTTTGAAGATGATCAACCCTATAAGCATGAATTTATAATCAAAAAAAGTATGCTGTTAAAACAAATCGAGAAAGCTGGCATGAAATTAATAAAAGAATATACAGAAACTGAAATAAATCAAAATGATGCGTATGAAATGCAGTTTAATTATCTTAAACAAAGATGCCAAGAATTAGCGGTAAAATATCCAGAGAAAAAATATTTATTTGATAATTATATTGAAAAACAAAGAGCCGAGTATAACAATCTAGAAAATATAATTACTTGTGCAACAATGGTAATTCAAAATCAATAATTTTGGACTAACATCGCCTTCAGTCTGATCCTACTCCATAAGTTGATTGCGATGCCGGAGGCACTGCCTAGTATTAGGCCATCGCTGTGGGCCGCGTTCCCTGATGTGGCTCCTAAGCACTGCACCGATAGTGATTAAACCGCACAGTCTGCCATTAAGTTTCATTTAGGGTATTTTAGACCCATGGGGGTGCGAGACCGCAGGCAGCGGTATATTTAGGGTTTGCTGAATAATGGTAAAACCCTTTTAAAATAAGGCTTTTGACCTGTTAAAATCCGATGTTCATGCTGCGAAAATCGGATTGGAACCCTCAAAAACCTTGCATTATTCTTCTTGTAGTACATAAATTAGTATAAAAAGAGAGGACAACAAAGCCTGAAACTCCTGACGACCGACTACTGACGACCGGCTACTGACTCCTAACCCCACCAATAAACTTTTTGCCGCAAACCCTACTTAATTTCTACGGGTTCTAAATTATCGGCAGCAGTAAAACCAAAGAGACAGGAATAAAAATAAAATTCTGCATCTAATGCTCGTTTTATCGATTCAGCTTGACGAAATCCGTGTTGTTCTCCGGCAAAGGGAACGTAAGCAACGGGTAAACCTTTCGCTTTTAAAGCTTCTACCATCATTTCCGCTTGATTGGGTGGAACCACTCGGTCTTCTAAACCTTGGAAAAAGATCACCGGACAGGATAACTGAGCGGTAAAATGAATAGGCGATCGCTGATAGTAAATTTCCTTTTCTTCGGGATAACGTCCCACCAATTTATCTAAATATCTCGACTCGAATTTATGGGTATCGGTGGCTAAAACCTCTAAATCACTAACTCCGTAATAACTAGCTCCTGCTTTAAAAGTATCATGAAAAGTTAGGGCTGCTAAAGTTGTATAACCACCGGCGCTGCCCCCAGAAATTGCCAATCTTTCCCCATCGACTAATCCCTGATTAACCAAATATTTTGCCCCGTTGATGCAGTCTTCCACATCGACAATTCCCCAATTTCCCTGCAAACGCTGACGATATTGACGACCATAACCCGTACTACCGCCATAATTGACATCTAGATAGCCAAAACCGCGACTGGTCCAGTATTGCACCCGCAGACTTAAACTAGAGGTGGCCGCAGCCGTCGGTCCACCGTGACTTTTGACTAAAAGGGGCGGTAATTCGCCATTGGGGGCGGTATAATCGGGGTTTTTGGGGGGATAATACCAAGCAAATGCCGTTAGTCCCTGACTGGTGGGAAAAGCGAGCATTTCTGGAATCGAGAAATAATCGCTAGAAATAGTTAAATTACTGGAAGATTTGAGAACTTCTCTAGTTCCTGTGGCTAAATCCACTGAGATAACCGCCGTTACTTCCCTAAAAGAACCGCCAATAAAAACTATTTTGTTATCGCTAACTTGTAGGGAAGAAATGTTAGTATCAGCAGTAATAATTTCTTGGAATTCTCGATTAACAGTATCGATACTTCCTAAATACCAACGGCCATCTTTTGTATAGCTACAAATAATCTGTGATTCCCCAGAGAATCCGTAGTTAGATAAACCAAAAACCCAATGAGGATAGGCAAATTCAGCCTCGATCGGTTCGAGAACTGGTTCTATTTGTTCATCGTAGTTAAAGCAATAAAAGTTCCAGAAATTATTGCGATCGCTGGTAAAATATAACTGTTCATCGGCAGACCAGCGCGGTTCACACACCGACTCATTTTCACCACCAGCAATGACCCGAATATTACTCAAATAAAGATTATTAATATCGGCCACCCAAAGAAAAGAACTATCCCAGGGCATATTAGGATGATTCCAACTAATCCAAGCTAATCGAGAACCGTCGGCACTTAAGCGAGGAGAGGTATAAAAATCATCGCCAGATACTAAAGTTTTTATTTCTCCCGTATCCACATCGATGCTGACAATACTATTTACTGGTTCTCGATCTTTTTGGCTATGATCTTCACAAACACAGATTAAACGATTGCGAAATTCATCGAGAATTAAATCCGCATAACGACAGGAATTTTCTGGGGTCAGAGGTTGGGGCAAACTATCAGCAGTTTGGTGATAAATTCTTTGGTCAGCAAAATTACAAAAATAGATAATTCCGGCAACAATTAGATAGGAACCTCCCCCGTATTCATGGACACGAGTTCGCACATTAAAAGGTGCTGGGGTGATTTCTGTGGTTGTGCCGTCGGGGTTTAATTTAACTAAAACATTTCGCCCCTTTTCCTGTGGTCTGCCTTCTAACCAATAAATATCTTCTCCATCTAGAGTTACACCGCCAAGACTAATCGATTCTGCCACAATTAGATCGGAAGTAATCGGCGATTTCCAGGAACCGTAAGCTGATATTTGATGAGACATTTTCGACTAGAGCAGTGATCCTAATGGTGAACTAACTTGATCAGAAAGGCTGATAAATTAAGAAAATTCCGAGTAAACAGGACAAGGTAGAGATTGGCTGCATCCCTACCTGACTCTCTGTTTTTCTGCAATCGGAGCGGCGGGATTCGAACCCACGACCCCTACTACCCCAAAGTAGTGCGCTACCAAGCTGCGCTACGCCCCGATATTGAACCTTAACCATCATAGCGATAATCGCGGCATTTTGCAAGCTTTTTTTTTCTTCCTTTCTCCCCCATCCCCGGAATTAGTGGCCAGCTATCTAGCTAATTGAGGAATACGTCCTTTTAATCCCGTCATTAATTGCAGGGCAAACAATTTCAACGGGGGGAAACCGCGCATAATTGCCAATCCGAGACGACGGATGACAACGATAGGCGGCCAGTTATTGGAGAACAGGCGATCAAGAAAATCTGTGAAGCCTAAAATCGCTAAATTCTCCGATCTACGCCATTTTTCGTAGGATTTTAGGGTAGAAAGCGCTCCGATATCCCCCTGCTTTTCCACTGCTTCCTTTAATACCTGCGCTAAAGCGGCCGCGTCGCGAATGCCTAAATTTAAACCTTGACCACCGACGGGATGACAACAGTGGGCGGCATCACCAATTAAAGCCAGTCGGGGTTTAACATAAGTATCACTCTGCATTAACTGTACGGGAAAGAGAGCGCGGGGGCTAACTAATTCGAGTTTTCCCAGTAATCCCCCCGTATATGCCTCTAATTTCTTGATAAATTCCGCTTCGGGCATTTCTTGCAGTTTTTTCGCTTCCCCATGGGGATTTGTCCAAACGATCTGACAGCGATTACCCTGGAGCGGTAAAATGCCCATCGGACCGGTGGGCCAAAATCTTTCAAAGGCGGTATCGTTGCGATCGAGTTGATGTTTAATGGTGAAAGCGACACAGGATTGCCAATATTTCCAACCTTTGGTTTTAATTTGCGCCCCTTGCCGGATAGCGGATCTGGCTCCATCGGCCCCGATGACTAATTTTGTGGTGATTTTTCGGGTTTGACCAGCTTCTTCCAGGGTGACAGTGGCTGTTTCTGCTCCGTACTCCACTTCTAACACTTTAGCAGGGGATAACCAGTCAATGCGATCGCAATCTTGGCTGGCCTTGTGCAGGGCCGTTAAAATCACTTGATGTTCGCCCACATAGCCCAAATAATCGGTTTTTAGCTCATCGACCACAAAGGGGACAAAAATCGGGTAATCGGCATCAGAAAGGCGAATATGACGAAATTTACCGATACTGGGCGAGATTTTATCCCAGATACCCAAGCCTGTAAAAATCCGGCTGGACATCAACGAGAGGGCATAGGCTTGACGACGGGAGGCGGCCACCTCTAGGGGACGTTCCTCGATCATAGCGATATTTAATCCTGTATTTTTTAAAGCCACCGCTAGGGTGGTTCCGACTATACCGCCCCCGACAATGATTAAATCGTAGCTGTCCCGTCTTAACATATAAATATTTTTCTCGAAGATCATCAGTGACTACACTGATCTATTCTGACACGATTTTCGGGGTTGCTGTCGGGTTTGATTGTCTTCACCCCACCTACCATAGACTTTAAAGGGTTTTGTCCGTCGCTGAGAGTTTCGGGTTATCGCTCTTCCTGGACTTTCGGAAGGGCGATAACAAGCTGCTACAAGCCCTGTTAGCTGATGCTCCTGCTGCGCCAGTCTTCCCCGATACCCCGACGGCCAAGGCAGCGGCGCTGGCACTTGCCCGCCGTTGGGGATATGTTTGGGGCAACAAACCGAGAACTTGGCTAAAGACATAACTGGCAAGATCAAGTTTTTTTAACTCTGATCAGATGCGAATGCGTCAAGGCTTTTTTGAGTCCAATTGTCCAGAGCAGTATTGATAGAGTTAAAAACTCCCATTGTTTCGAGCATATTCTCCTGCAACTTTTCTTGAAGTTCGCTAAAAATACTGGTTTGGATATTGAATAGATCATCTACCTTTTGAGCACCCTTTAATATCTCTAGATACTTGGCTGTAGTTTCTAGATAGAGGCTCATCAATTCTGCTTGCTTTAGTCCGATATTGGTCATCGAACTGACATAAATTTCACCCAAGTCCTTAAAAGACTCAGAGGTTGCCTGCAAATTCACCAGCTTCAGTTGGCTTTTAAATAGTTCATTAATACTATCAGTATAAACTTCCCCCAATTCTTTGGTCAAGCTTAGATAACCCTTGCTTAGTTCAGCGAAAGCACTGGGGTTAACAAAACCTGTTAACATGGCATCGATCGCGTTCACATTAGTGGCCGTAATATTCTTGAAGGACTCTATTGCCAACTTGTTCGAGTCAATCCACTGTTTAACTAGCTCGTTTTGCATGGTAGTTTCCTCGTAAACTGCTTAATGTATTTCTCTGTCTGTGCCAGCAAAAAGATTAAATTATTGAGGGCGCGGTTGGCCCAACCGTTCTAACATAGCGACAATTGCCCTCATCTGGGGAGACTCTCTAGTATAAAAGACCTGAGAGGGGGACAAGCGAGCTAGAAAGTAGATAGGGCAAGCGATATCGCTCTTTGTCCTTTGATGTAATCCTTCAACCGATAGCGGCTAATTTGCATTAGCTCTTCTATATTTTTTTGGAACATTTGATGTAGCTGGAGCCAATGATAGAGATGTTGACCCACATAAAAACTGCTGTGTCTGCGTTGACCTTTATATCTTTTTTCAGGTCTTGTGACATATTTTTGGATTCCCATAT
>NZ_JBHFLL010000086.1:0-2347 GCF_041928595.1 Microcystis sp. BLCC-F209 | reverse complement strand
CTGCTCTCTATCAATTCCTTGAGATGCCAAGTTAATATCATTCGAGCTAACAAAGGTAAGAATTACACAAGCCCCTTGAGGTACGTTATTGGGACTTTCTGTGAGTTCTACACGACCATGGCGATAAACTCCTTCAACACTGACCAGTATATTTCCTCCTTAAGACTTAATCTTAACAAGATTATAACTTTTTGTGTGACAGCATCACAAGTTGCGGGAAACCCCATTTCAATATCAGCCAAGCAGGATAGAATTAGCAAGACAACAAATCGCTAAAAATGTTGAAATTATAGCATTAGTATAGCTTACTGTGGCGATCGCCCCTTCTCATCCCCAAAAAGCGAGATCGCCCCATTTAGGAAAATTTTGCTTTGATGGGCTTGCTAACCTAATCCCACGCGCTCTAAACTTGTTGAATCACTTACTCTTCTAAGCGGTCAATTAACTGCTCTATAGCTTGTTTTTTGGTTTCTACACTTGGTAAATAATCAAAAACCTTTGCCAAAATTTCAGGACTTGCATTTTTTATCAACCAGTCTTCAGGATTCTCTGGCATCGCCAAAAAGTATTTTAAACGCTCATCAATCTCTTGCCGATCATCTCTTGTTACCTGCCCAACCCTTTCCAACCAATTTCCATTAGAATCCTTAAAGCAATTAGCATCCACCGTAGTCAACTGATGAACTAATACATAAGATGTTTCGGACAAACCATTATTCTGGGTAGGTGGTAATGGATAAGTTGTTGGCAAACCTGTATCTCTTGTTTTTGTTGTTAGAGGAAGCACTGTAAAAGTTTCAATGTAATTATACTCATTCTGAAATTGATCACTCATCCAAATAATATGGGGATGCTCTCCCCGAAAAACATGGCTAGAATTAAGCCTGCACCTACAGTTTGGATGCCGACAATCAACTTCCCCAGGTTCAGTTAACTCATAAATATAAATATGACCCAAACCACATCTTAACGAAACTTGATAGGGATTAATGAAATAAATCCAGCCCTGCTTTGGTCTTCTTCCCGCCAAAATTACACCCCTAATTCACACAATAACTTTTCTCGTTCTTTTTTTAGATCAAGACGAACTTTTGCTTCGGGATCAGGGTTATCTTTTTTTACTTCAGTCATTGGCGCAGTGCTGTAAACATAATCTAATAGTGGTTGTATTTTCTTAGAACCAGCCCACTCTCTTTTTATGTTATTAAGTATCAAGCGCAGACCCATAGGAAAATCCAAGTCTTTACCAATTTTTTCTAAGGACAAGGGCCGAATCAAAGTCGCCTCATTTATTTGTTCTTGAAAAATATCTACCCCTTCCATCCGAGATAAGGCCGTGTCAATTTCCTCATTCCAAAGACCGTAATGGTAGTAACACCAATCCAAATCAGTAAGCTGTTTCCCTGTCCACTTGACAGCATAAAGGTCAGCCAAGTAGATGAACTTGACCAACTGAGTCTTGGTAATATAGCCTTTCGTCTCATAGACGAAGTATTTGATCAACTGATCTACTAACATGGCGATTAACCCTGTGCGCGTCCTAGGGAAATGACAACGACATTGCTACCCCTATAGTAATCTTATCAGGGATACTTCTGCTGATTCCTAAGCGAAAATTGCTACCAAACGATAACAGAGTCAGTGTCTGATATTCGATACGTTTAGATGGTCGGGTGAAAACATCGTCCCCTTCCCCAATGAGAAAACAGCAATGAGAAAATAGCGATCGCTGGTTAGGAGCGAGGGAAATAGCGATCATTGTTGGGAGGAACATTTTTTTTGGGAATGCGATCGCTGGTTAGGATAAGGGGAAATAGCGATCGCTACAAGCCTAGAGTGTGTTTCAATGCTTGATCAATTTCTGCTGTCGGCAATGAGCCAATCACACGATGAACCGCCGATATTGCGATCATCGCTAGATTATCAGTCATTACCACTGAGTCTGTCAACAAGCCTGACTGTTGCCCCTCAAGGGAATTTAGCAGAATAGTAATACGGCTAGGGTGTCCGTCCCGAAGCATTTGGCTGGTGATCATCGCAACAATAATTTGGGGCAGTCCTGTTTGTAAGTCATTTGCTTACACGATCAATGCAGGTCGTGTCTTTGCAGAAATCAGATTAGAATTTGGAAAAAGAACCAGCGCAACATCACCTCGACTAACCGTTGGCTTTGGCTGCATCATAGTTGTCATAAACACTCATTTCAGGGCTGTTCCAATCGTCTGAAAAGGTAGCTAGACTTGCACGTAGAGTCTTAGCCTGCTCTCTATCAATTCCTTGAGATGCCAAGTTAATATCATTCGAGCTAACAAAGGTAAGAATTACACAAGCCCCTTGAGGTACGTTA
>NZ_JBHFLL010000085.1:0-14955 GCF_041928595.1 Microcystis sp. BLCC-F209 | reverse complement strand
TAGAAATTTTTTCTTTCTTCCAGACATCGATAATTTTTTGGCGAAAATCTACGGAATAGGGTCTCATAGGAAGCTGGCGAGTTCTATTATTTGTCTATTTGCTTTTCATTGTACCTCATAGCTCCAAGAAGTGCTATAATTGGGACTTTTGGGTAACTTTAGCTAAAAAAAATTGCTCAGATGTTACGCGGAAGACATAAAATCGCCTTAGCAAGATAATTACTTTCCCCGCTCTCGTTTCTGAATTGCCAAGAATTGCGTTAGAATTAAAGAAATATTACAAGTGATTGACAAAAATGAGTAAGCCTGATATAGAAGCCATTGCCCTCCAGTTAGAAAGCAGCAACTCCAAAGATCGTCTGCTGGCCTTGGCATCCCTGCGAGAAGTGGCCCCAGAGGAGGCTGTACCCTTGATCAAAAAAGTCCTTTATGATCAAATGCTGCCGGTGCGATCGATGGCTGTCTTTGCTTTGGGAGTCAAACAAACCGAGGAATGCTTTCCTATCCTAGTGGATTTGTTAGCCAATGATGCCGATTATGGCATTCGCGCCGATGCTGCGGGAGCTTTAGGTTATTTAGAAGATATTCGCGCTTTTGAACCCCTACAACGGGCTTTTTACGAAGACACGCAATGGTTAGTCCGCTTTAGTGCCGCCGTCGCTTTGGGCAATTTGGGCGATATTCGGGCTAAACAGGTGTTATTATCGGCGTTAGACAGTAACGAAGCGGTTATTCAACAGGCCGCTATTGCTGCCCTTGGTGAAATCAAAGCAGTGGAAACCGTCGAAAAGCTTTTAACCTTTGTTAACTCCGATGACTGGTTAATCCGGCAGCGATTAGCGGAAGCTTTAGGCCACCTTCCGGCGGAAAAAACGATCGCGGCCTTAAAATTTTTGGTTAAAGACGAACATCCGCAAGTGCGCGAAGCGTCCCGTTTATCCTTGCAAAAATTGGCCAACGTCTAGGGATAGGATAGAATAAATAATCTAGTCTTCCAGAGCGATCAATCTTTGCCTACAGCCATTCATGGACATTCAAGAATTTATTAATCTCTGTGCGGGTAAATGGTTTTCCCAGCGTACCAGTTATCAATTAGCCGCCCAAAAAGTTGCCAATAATAAAGCAGAAATCACCATCGATTTACTGACTGCCGATGCTGCCGATGTGGTGCAATTATGTTTAGAAAATAACTGTCAGTCCCAGGCCAGTCTAGGGGGATGGAAAGCGACTTGGGATAATTCCGTGGACTATGGACAACCGAAAAAAATCGGTTCTAGCTATTTAGTTTGGCTGCCCTCAGAGAATCCTTGGCAAGGAAAATTGATCACATCGGACGCTAAATCGGCAGCGCTGGGAGAATATCATCTCAGAAGCGATCAAGCTTTAACTTTAACCATCGAGCATAATCACCATCGTATCGAGGAAAGAATCTGGTTTGCTAGTCCTAATCTGAGATTGCGTACCAGTATTATCCAGTCGGCCAATGGCGATCGCCAGACGGTTTTCTACTCGGAAATTCGCAAAATGGTTGCTTCTTAAGTAGCTGCCATCCCCAATGTCTGAGGTGGGGAAGACAGGATTAATCTTCCACCACTCCAGTCAAATCCTCCTAACGTCGGCCGCGTCTGCTGCTGCCAAAACCACTGCGACTAGGGGTACGACGGGAACCAGAGGAACCGAAACTAGGAGAACGTTTGACATTATCAGATTTACCCGAATTCTTCAGGGTACTCGAACCATAACCGGAACCACTGGGTTTTGTGGTGGTGCTGCGATTGGGACTAGAGGGAGTATTGCTAGGATAACGACGTAAATTGCCGGTAGAACGGAGAGTTTGCCGGTTTTTGACCGCCGGAGGTGGACTATTATGTTTAGTCCGGTATTGATCCACTGCCTGATTATAGGTGGAACCGTAACC
This sequence comes from Microcystis sp. BLCC-F209, assembly GCF_041928595.1. Lineage (NCBI taxonomy): Bacteria > Bacillati > Cyanobacteriota > Cyanophyceae > Chroococcales > Microcystaceae > Microcystis > Microcystis sp. BLCC-F209. Next base: position 13,037 of record NZ_JBHFLL010000085.1, on the reverse strand, counting down.
ACCAAAACCGGTCATCACACCCCCCGGAGTATAAAGGGGAGGAACGTAGTATTGAGGACGAAAGAGCAAACTACCCAAAGCTTGACCGGCAACAGCACCGAGAAAAGGACTCCAAAAACTCGATTCTTGCCGAATCACCACGGTTTCTTGTTGTCCGGTTTGGGGATTGTTCCGCACTTCCGTGACATTGTGGACATACTCAATTTTAAAATCTTCGGTCATGTACAGGGTAGCCTGATCGCCGTTGATTTCCACTGCGGTTTTTTCCCCTTTAGCGATAGCTTCATCGCTTAATCTAGCCATTTGCAGGTTAGTGGTGCGGAAGAGGGGAGAAGTCCCCCCGGGGGTGTTTAACAGCATTAAGGTATAAGTGCCATCTCCGTCATCGTAGGTAGCTTGTTGCACCTCGTAGCGACCGCTACTAACCTGATTGGATTCTTGTCTTACACTACTGTTATTAGCTGACGGTGACTGAGTTTGATTTGACGACGAACCACAGGCCACCGTTGTGCAACAAAGGGTAAGAATTAAAAGGATTGTCGTTACTTGGCGCAGCATAATGGCAAAATTAAGACTATAAAGGCAGTAATTCGGGGAAATTGAGTAATAGTTGCTCATTGGTCAATTCATCTCCCAATTGAGCAGGAGAAAAATGTACCTGAATCGCACGCAGCCGACCTTGGTAGTGGAGGTTAATTATTGATTTTAAACCATCTTCCAGGGCCTCTCGATCGGCTAGGCTAGTTTCTAAAGCAGCACTCTCACCCTCGAATGCTATTGTGATCATAACAACTAAGTTATCGGTGACGGGTAAAGTTAAGGGTTCCTTTTCTCCCAGCTGTGAAGACACCGATTCACTTAGGTATCTCCCCGCAGAATCGGTAAACAGTTCGTTAACGTAGTCTCCCGCTTCCCCCTCACTCCAAAAAACATCGCCCTCATTAGCCACAGAAAACCAATAGAGGTTCATCTGCAGCAGATTTTGACAAATTTCTACTAAACCCTCTCCCATGACCTCTAAATCGCCTTCGGAATCGATCGCCTCCCGGCCGGCACGATTAAGAATACCGATCAGGGGTGTGACTTCTTGGCCGTAGAGATGCAAAAATAAGCGACAGACCACATAGCGAGTTCTACCCGCAAATTTCTTGAAGCGATCGCCTAAAGAACCCATAATAGACCTCTGGTAAAAATCAAAAATTGTCGTTAAGGTTAGGAGTCAGTAGTCTTGGAGCCATCAGCTAGATCAAGGTGATAGGGACCAATTCAATGAGATAAATAAAAGCTGATAGCTAAAAAGACTGATCACTGATAGGACGTTTTTAAACTGGCAAAAATTAATCAGGCAAGAGGTTTAATCTATCCAGTAATCAAAGTAAACAGCCAGAAAAGCCCTCAGCTTTTATTTATTTTGCCATTTTCTAGGCTTCTATGCCTTGATGTCCTGTTAACAGTCTATAATGACTTAGAATCCTATTGGTGTGAGCAAATGGCTGTCCAACTACAACAAGCTTTAGTGGTTGCTTCCTATATCTTGAAACAGCGTCTAGCAGGAAAAAAGCGTTTTCCCTTAGTTTTAATGCTAGAACCCCTATTTCGCTGTAATTTAGCCTGTACTGGCTGCGGGAAGATTCAACATCCCCCGGAAATCCTCCGCAATCATCTTACCCCAGCAGAATGTTTCGCAGCGGTGGAAGAATGCGGGGTTCCCGTGGTTTCCATCCCCGGGGGCGAGCCGCTTTTACACCCACAAATCGATGAAATTGTCAAGGGGTTAGTGGACAGAAAAAAATTTGTCTATCTCTGCACCAATGCCCTGTTATTGGAGAAAAGCCTAGATAAATTTACTCCTTCACCCTATCTTACCTTTAGTGTCCATCTGGATGGTCTCAAAGAACATCACGATCGCTGTGTGGATCGAGAGGGAGTATTCGATAAGGCAGTACAAGGGATTAAAGCAGCGAAAGCGAGAGGTTTTCGGGTTACTACTAATACCACGGTTTTTGAAGGCACAGATGCGCGAGAAATGCAGGAATTTTTTGATTTTCTCGCTACTTTGGGTATCGATGGCATGATGATTTCCCCGGGTTATAGTTATGAGTGGGCCCCGGATCAAGATAGTTTCTTGAAACGGGAGCAAACCAGAGCTTTATTCCGAGAAATTCTCTCACCCTGGAAATCAGGTCAGAAAAAGTGGAATTTTAACCATAATCCTCTCTTTCTCGATTTTCTCATCGGTGAACAGGACTATGAATGCACCCCTTGGGGTAGTCCTAGCTATAGTCTTTTAGGATGGCAAAAACCCTGTTATCTGCTCAACGAAGGACATTACAAAAGCTTTCGGGAACTTTTAGAAGAAACCAATTGGGATAACTACGGTCGGGCCAGTGGCAATCCGCAATGTGCCGATTGTATGGTACATTGCGGCTATGAACCGACCGCGGCCATGGCAGCTTTTAAACCGGCTAATATGGGACGTGCCATGCAGAGTTTAATCGGAGTCTAATCCTAAACTGATTCTAACCAGACGGCGGGGACTTGACTAGGGCGATCGGGTAATTGCATCCACCCCATTTCGCACAGACGAATTACCGAACTTAATTTTTCTACCAAAGCGGGATCAAAACGAATCCCGCTATAATTTTGACAGCGCTCTAGGGCCTCTCCTAAATCTAGAGCTAGTCGGTCGCCTCGCGGTTGAGTTAATTCCTGAAAATAGGCTGATAATCCTAAAATTCGCGACTCTAGGCTGATTTCTTCCCCTTTTAAGCCGTTGGGAACCCCGCTACCATCCCAGTATTCAAACTCATGGTAAATAATCTGTTGAATTGGGGCTAATTCGGGCATAGTGGCGAGTAATTGTGCGCCTAACACCGATCGATCCCGCCAAAATAACGCATTTGCTCCCTCTAACTGACTGGCACGCTGTCTAAAAACTTCGATCGGAGCCTCCGCTAGACCGATGCGGTATAATAAACCAGCTAATCGTAAGCGTCGTAATCTCAGGGTGGGTAAATCGAGCAATTGTCCCAACATTTCCGCTAAAGCGGCCACCTGTAGGGAAGCAAGGGGATTATCAATATCTCTTTCATCGACTTTTTGGGCCATTCTGAGAAAAGCTTGCAGTTTATTAGCGGCTAAATTTTTATTTAAACGGGATGCTTGTCCTTCTAAGTCACTTAATTCTCGTGCTTGTCTGCTGACGGTGACTAACTGCTGTTGACTGGTTTGCAGATAGGTGACAATGCGAGAGACTACTCCCGTTAAATCCGTGGGAATGGGATTAATATTTTGACTAATTTCCTCTTGTTGTCTGCTTAAATCGGCCGCTAGACTGGGATTATAGGGATGCAGACGCTCAATTAAGATCCTAGCGGCTTTTTCGACTAAATCGCGATCGAATGTCCATAAACCGTAGAATTTTCGCTCCGTGTCTATTTGGGGTTGACTATCGGACCGGTATTCTTCCGGGGATAACTCATGACAGAGTACCATGGATGCGTAATCGGGGGAAAGAATGATTAAATTCCACTCATTAACCAAACTATCGCTATTATCTAAGTTCACTAGCGAAACATTCTCTAAACTGCCGGTTTTATGCTCAGAAAAACCACTATCGGCCACGGCGGCGATCGCAATATGACGAGAAGAGCGAGCCATATCTAAATAGCGATCAGCTTCCTGTAAATACCATTTTCCCTGTTGAAAGGTGACTAAGACCAGTGGTTTATTTGTACTATCAGGGCTGCTAGTTTGCAAGATATGATCTTCAAGAGCATGACAGAGGGCGACCAGGGTATTCTTAAAATAGACCCCGTAACTGCTGGGTAATCGTCCCGATGAAGCTCTTTTTAACTGTTGTAAGCTGGATTCTACGGTCATAAGTCGCAAGATGAGGGGTTGAGTGTGGGGAGAGAGGAGAATAAATAGGGTATGCTGAAAAAGTTTTTCGGTGGGGGTAGGGGGGGTGTGGGGTTTTACCGGTTTTGAGGTGGCCAATTACCTAATTTTCAGGGAAAAAGTACCTGAATTTTCCCCCTGATCACTCCCATGCCTAGTACTTTTTGATTAACAAAAAGTCTAAAAGTCTTACCCAACAAGGTTTTTAGATTTTTTCAGCCAACCCCAAAATAAAAGCCATCTCCTGTCTCCTGACGACCGGCTCCTGACTGCCTCAAAGGGATTTATTCTACCACCCAGGGAGTGATTGCGGGAGTCCAATTAGCCAATTCTGCATCGCTAAACCAGAGACTAACTTCATCTTTGGCAGTATCTGGACCATCGGACCCATGGATAAGATTGCGTCCGACACTAATACCAAAATCACCGCGAATCGTACCAGGTTCAGCATTGAGGGGATTAGTGGCGCCAATAATTTTTCTAGCGGAGGCAATTACTCCTTCTCCTTGCCAAACCATGGCCACCACGGGGGAGGAAGTAATAAAATCGACTAAAGAAGGGAAAAAGGGTCTTTCTTTATGAACAGCGTAGTGTTTTTCCGCTAATTCGCTAGAAACCTGCATCATTTTCAACCCAACCAGCGTAAAACCTTTAGCTTCAAAGCGTTGAATAATTTCCCCCACCAGATTGCGCTGTACACCGTCGGGTTTAATCATTAAGAAAGTGCGTTCCATACTGCCTCTTAAAATTTAGTCATAAATTGTCCCGAAACCCAGATTAACCCGGAATGGCATCCTAGAGAATGGTAGAATTTTCGCTTCAATTGCTGAGTTAGCTTGCTGTCCGACTGAGATAGAAAGTTTTCGTTTTTTCTCCCCACACCCTGGAAAAACTTTTTTAGTAAACCCTAAATATAGTGGTAATTTAGAGAGTTACCTGGAAACAAAAGGTAAAAAGGATGATTGTGGTGGCGAATTGCCTTCGCCCTCTTTTAATAACTTCTGCTTATCAGTATAAGTGGAAATGAGTCACAAATGTGAGATGCACCCAAAAGATGAGTCTAAAACTTTACTTTTTGCGTCATGGCGAAACCACAGCCAGTCAAGCGGGTAGTTTTTGCGGTCGATTAGACTTGCAACTAACCCTGGCCGGCGATGAAATGGCCAAGGATTTCGCCCTTGTCTATCGAGATGTGCCTTGGACAGCGATCTATTCTAGTCCCCTCAAACGCACCCTGGCCACCGCCACCCCTTTAAGCGATCTCTTGGCTATTCCCATCCAGAAACGGGAAGGGTTAAAAGAGATTGCCTACGGCCAATGGGAGGGAAAAACCGCAGCCGAGGTTAATCGGGAGTTTCATGATGATTATGTGCGCTGGTTAGCAGATCCGGGCTGGAATTCTCCCACAGGAGGCGAAAAAGGCATCGATATCGCTCGTCGCAGTTCGGAGGTATTAGAGGAAATCGACCATAATCACGATGATGGCCATATTTTGATCGTTTCCCATAAAGCAACGATCCGAATCATGTTATGTTCTCTTTTAGGCATTGATATCGGCCGTTATCGCGATCGAATTGCCATGCCTGTGGCCTCGCTGACGATCGTCGAATTAGCCGAACACGGTCCCCTCTTTCAAGTTATGGGCGATCGCTCTCACCTCCGCAATGACCTGCGCTCGCGAGCGGGAACCTAACCAGTCAACAGTAACAAGGGAAGCCCCGGATTTGGTCTGCTGAAAAACTATGTGCTTGATGTTATATTTTCTACGACACGGACAAACGGCCTATAGCAAAACGGGAGGATACTGTGGTACTCCAGAAAATGACCCCGGTTTGACTGCCGAAGGCATCGAAATGGCGCAGGAATTCGCCGATGTCTATCGTTCTTTACCTTGGCGCGCAGCCTACGTCAGTCCCCTACAAAGAGCTATTCAAACCGCTAAACCCCTCTGTGAAGCGGTGGGACTGAAATTAGAAATCCGCCAGGGATTACAAGAGATCGGTTATGGTCTTTGGGAAGGTATGCACCCCAACGATATCGATCGTCAATATCATGATCTCTATGTGCGCTGGTTGACGGATCCTGCTTGGAATGCTCCCCCCAACGGGGAAAGGGGTATCGATATAGCCCGTCGTTCCGCGGCCGTTTTGGAGGAAATTGAACACACCCACAGTGATGGCAATATCTTGATCGTTTCCCACAAGGCCACCATCCGGATCATGCTCTGTAGTCTGATGGGTATTGATGTGGGCCGTTATCGCGATCGATTTGAAATGCCCGTGGCCGCTGTCAGTATTGTTGAATTAGGCAGTCGTGGCCCGCTTTTCCATGGCATCGGTTTACGTTCCCACCTCAGTGAGTACCTGCGTTCTCTTCCTTGCACCTAATCAGTTATCAGTTATCAGTGATTCAGTTATCAGTGATCAGATGTCAGTTTTGATACTCAATCCGGTTATTAAAAACTGATTATCTATTCCCTCTTTTGCCTTTTGCCTCTTGCCTTTTGCCTGTCCTGATATGTAGCCTATACTCAACGGATTTAGCATTACTTCCCACTTGATCATTCAATCCAAGCTTTTGGTCAGTGATCAGTTATCAGTGATCAGTTATCAGTGATTCAGTTATCAGTGATCAGATGTCAGTTTTCATACTCAATCTGGTTATTAAAAACTGATTATCTATTCCCTCTTTTGCCTTTTGCCTCTTGCCTTTTGCCTGTCCTGATATGTAGCCTATACTCAACGGATTTAGTATCAGGTCACTGATTACTGTTTACTGGACGGCTACGCCGTGCCTTTGGCAACACTGAAAATACTCCCCACTCCCCATTTATGCCCAAAATCCATCACTTTGAGCTATTACCTTCCACTAATACTAAAGCTTGGCAATTATTAGAGTCGGGGGAAAATCCGCCTTTTGTGGTGACTGCTAGTCAACAAAGTGCTGGGAGAGGACAATGGGGACGGGAATGGATTTCTGAACCGGGAGGATTATATTTATCTTTAGCTTTAAATCTGGATTTAGAGGTGGATAAATCTGCCCATCTCGTTCTCGCTACAGTTTGGGGCATCGCTTATCACCTCAATTGTCAAGAAATACCTGTTAAAATCAAATGGCCGAATGATTTAGTATTACTAGGGCGCAAACTAGGGGGAATTAACCTAGAAACCCGTATTCAGGGTCAAAAAATCCCGCAAGCAGTCATCGGAGTGGGCATCAATTGGGCCAATCCCGTCCCCCCCACTGGCATTAATTTACAAGCTTTGGCCGGCAATAAAATCACCTCGATCGCTCAGTTAACCTCTCTCACCAGCGATGCTATCCTATACGGCTATGAATATTACTGTCATCACGGCATAAAAGCCCTATTAGCCTCCTATTTAGAACTTTTTGCCAATTTTGGTCAAAAGATAGCTTTCGAGGGCTATCAGGGCATAATAACCGGGGTAAGCGATCGAGGGGAATTAAAAGTTAAATTAACTTCGGACAATGCCAGTAGCGAAATCTATATACCGGCTGGTAGGGTCAGTCTCGGCTATAATTGAGTCTAAATATTTTTTTGACTAAACTGTGAGAAGTGAGGCCGCCCTATGTATCCTTCATCGGTGATATTGAAACTTTTTCTCGGAAAATCCTTAAAAAAGAAGCTGAGTTTATGCAGTGGTCTCGGTTTAGTAATCAGCGGTCTGATCACTCTTGCTCCAAATGCGATCGCTAATTCCGAAACTGGCAGCGAAACCCCGGTAGTGGAAAATGCCGCCCCGACTCTAAAAGCCCCCGTTATCAAAGAAAATACTAATCCTGCCCCCCGTCTGGCTATCCCCGAAAACCATCAAACCGATATGCCTACCCTTGCCCCCCGGGCCGGCGGTAAAAATAATTTTATCGATACCAGAAACTTTAACCCCCCCAGTTCTGTTGTTGTCACCGAGCGCCGCAGTGGTTGCCAAACCATCGCCCAAAATGGTCAACTGGTAGGAGGTAGCTGTAATCTGGCGGCCCGGTCCTCCCGTCGTCAGCCGGTCAGCACTGTGGCCAAACCCTTACCCCCGGTTAATCTGGCCCGGGTGCGTCTCAATCCTAATCCGGCGGTGCGGGTAGGACGGCAGCCCCGAAATCAGCCGGTTATCGCTAATAATTCCCTCCGTCGTTATGCCCCCACCCTCGTGGCTTCTAGCGCCCCGGTACGTCTGGCTGCCCCGACGGTGATTCCCAGTCAGGTGGTAGCCCTCAATCCCCCGGAATGGAATGGCGTAAAATTGGCTTTGGCCCCGGTGACTCGCGCAGAAGTGGAGGCCATCAGCGAAGCGACCACCTATGAGCGGGCTACCCGTTTAAGTCCCACGGATTCTAACCAAACTCAACGCACCGATTTACTCTTTCCCCTCGCCCTTCCTGCCCAAATTACCTCGGTTTTCGGGTGGCGAAATCATCCGGTCAGCGGGAATCGGGCCATGCACGCGGGTACTGATTTAGGCGCACCGATGGGAACACCTGTATTAGCCGCCTACGCAGGGGAAGTGGCCACCGCCGACTGGTTGGGAGGTTACGGATTAACGGTGATTTTACGTCACCTCGATGGTAGTCAAGAATCTCGTTATGCCCACCTTTCCGAAATTACCGTCAAACCGGGAGAATGGTTGGAACAGGGCGCAGTTATCGGTCGTGTGGGTAGTACGGGACTTTCTACCGGTCCGCACCTACACTTTGAATGGCGACACCTAACCGAACAGGGTTGGACCGCCGTAGATGCCGGTTTACATCTAGAATTAGCCCTCGATAATCTGGTGCAGAGAATGCAAATGGCCGCGGCCACTGACTCTAATCAGAATTGATTGGTGAGCGAATAGAACATCTTTGGTGGGAATTGAAATCTCTCGTGAAAAAACTCGCCCCGAAAACGGAAGAAGCCTTAAAAGCTATCTTAAAGCTTGGCTTGATGTTAGTAAGCGAGGAACACTTGAGAAACTATTCCACCCATTGCTGTTATTGTGCCTCTCAGTTTTGCAAAGCGCTGTAATTACCTGAGCGACTTTTTCAGCAAACCCTACTAAATAATGAAAAACTTTCTAGACTCAATCAACCGAGGGGAAAAAAATAACTTCCTCATCCCCCTTGCCTATACGCTAGGAGTAGCCCTCCCTTTTATTTTGGTCTATTTTCTCCCCATTTACCACGTTACCGATGTCTTCCAATTTAGTAGATGGGGGGATTGTCTCGCAGCAGGTAAAGTATATATGGATTGTCCTCGCAAAGTCCCCAACTATCCTAGTATAGGTATACTGGCGAGTGGCGGCGTAATTGCGGCGATAAAATCCCTATTGGGAATTAGCGAAAAAACCGAAGCTATCTACTACTTCCGTTTTTACCTAGCATTTGTTGATGCTGTCAATTTTCTCCTTCTCACCTACCTAGCGAGAATCTTAAAATTCAAACGCCCCGTAATCATCGGTTTAAGCATAACCCTAGTGCTATTTATCTGGGCGGCAGGTTCTCTCTGGGGACAGATTGACAACGTAGGCTTATTATTTTGCCTTCTGGCGACCATTGCTTTTTTCCAATCTTGGAGTGAGACAAACACTCTGCTCAAAAATATCCTCTGGTTTCTCCTGGGGATGTTTAGTTTAGTCTTATTTATTCTCACTAAACAACTCTTTATTTTTTCCCTACCCTTTTTTGCCCTACTTATCCTCACCACAGGTTACAAATTCCAGCAAAGATACCAGACTAAAGGCTTAATCTGGCTGGGAGCAACTCTACTTTTAAGCCTCGGATTTTTCCTCTACCTAGATAGCTTATTTGCGGTTCCCCTCAGACTGATTCAGTCTAGTTTCCTCTTTGTCTTAAAATCTGGTAGTGGTCACGGTGACAAAATCTCAGGAAATGGCTTTAATATCTGGATATTTCTCGGTTTAGAACCCCGTGCTTCCTCCCGAGTACCTTTTATGGATTTGCAACTGGGTAGCTGGAAAAAAGGTATCAGCCCTCACCAAGCAGGGCTTTTACTCTATGCTGGTTTCATGGGTTTTCTTATCTGTACAGGTTTAATCAAGATTTGGCAAATTCTCGCCACCAAAACCGAGGCGATTAGCCCTAAATATAATCCTACCTATTTAATGGTACTTCTCTGCCTTTTCCATGGACTAAGTTACCTAGGTTTTAATATTCTTCTCAGTGGCACTCATCAGCGCTATCTCTATATAGGTTATCCTTTTATCCTGATCAGTATTATCTGGCTCTACTATCAGGATTTCTTGGTATCCAGACGCGCCCTACTCGCCTCTTTATTTGCTGCTTTTGCCTACGGTTGTTTTCTTTATTCCCAAGCATCTAATGCTTATGTGCTACAAGCACAACAGTATTTAGGTTTTCAAAAACCACCGAATATTCCCTTATTACCCAAGTTCTTCTTTATCTTTGAAAGACATCAGTTTCTAGGTGCTGTTCATCTATTCTTGCTAGTTTTCCTAGTAGATATTTGGCAACAGCTAAGTAAAAGACAGATTGTTCTTCCTAGTTCAGATAACTGGACATCAATCGCCACCGACAAAAGCGCCTACAAAAACTGACGCTAATCAGAATTGATTGGTCCTGGCTGACAACTATAGCAGTTTTTGGAGCTTAAAAACGCATCGTTGAGCTTTTGCCCAATTGATGCGTTTTCATACATTCGCAGTCTTAGTAATACCAAATACGGTTATTAAAAAAAAACTGATTATTTATTCTCCGTTTTGTCTTTCCTCATAGTGTTAATATTCGGTAATCTCATCCAATTGGAAAGGCAAGATTTGAGAAAAAAAGTAGAAGTTAAGGAATGCGGAGCATTCGGTCTTCGATTTCTTGCCAAACGGTAGGGGAAATATTAACAGCCACTTTTTGGCATTTGAGAATCCGGCGATTAATATAAAAATAATGCCTGTCTATTTCGCTAATTTCGTTGATGGATAAATTAAGTAATTCAGGCGTTAAATTAAAAGCAGTACTCCACATTTTCAAGAATTGATCAGCAAATTCTTGACGTTCTTTTTTAGCCGCTTTATCATCAGGAATAATTTGTTTGAAAGCTTCTAAATCAGCGCTTAATTGGGAAAAATTAACCTTAGAAACAATTCGATCCTGAGCCAATAAGTTAACTAACTGGACAAACTCATCGATGAGTTTGGGGGTAAAGGACATCTTGGTGATTAAGTAGGCGATCTCGGGGGCGTAGGCGTAGGCGATGACGATGCTGTGGATGATGGCGGTGACGTTGGGGATGTGGATGACGTTGTAGCTGTAGATGATGCAGGTGTAGAAGATGACGAGCCAATAGGCGATCGCTCTTCTTCCTACAGGTTTAATCGGACTATCAACAGAATCTTTAGTCATCTCATCTGCCCATTGCAAAATCGGCACTAATTTTTGACCGAGGGGCGTTGTAAGATAATTATGGGCTTCTTTCTCCATTGCTAATAGCAATTTATCGGCTTTCCCTCGCATCAAACCCGCCACTAACAAAAACACCTCTTCCCAACGAGTTTCTGTTACATAATTCTTAACTGCTTCTTCAATCAAATCATTATCATAGATATACTGAGCCGTGAGGTATTCCTGAAGGGTTAAATGAGAAAAAGAATAAATATCTCTCGCCCGCTCTACTAAAATTCCCTGTTCAATTTCAATGGTTTTTAATACTTTTTCTCCGTCCAAATGTTGCGGAGCATTTAAGTTTTGTTTAAGGTGATCTTTAATTTGCTTAACAATTTCTCGTTTTTCTAAAAAAAGTTTATCTGCTACAAAATTCTGATAAGCAATTTCAGATAGCAAAATTTCTTCTTGCTCAATACTGAGATTTTCATAAACTAAACCGCGATTAGGTAAACGTTTTTCGGCTGACCATTTTTCCAATAAAATTCGTAACGCATCTTGATAAAGGCGACTGCGATTTGTGGGAAAAGATTGATTTTCATCATAAACCAAACACAAAAAAGTCAACAATAACGGTGTATGGGCTAACTCTTTTGCACTTTTATACTCCTTTTTTTGCAACAGTTCCCAACAATTTTTAGCCGTCTCATTTTTGCGATCTAATTCCGAACTAAACCAATGTTCAATAAAACTTTGAATTTGCTGATCATCAAATTCGACAATTTCAATATCGGTAAATTGTCGAAGATGAGTTCTAGCAGCAGTACGACAGGAGAGAATAAAACGATTTTTATGATGCCTATCTACAAAATCTTGAATTTTCTCGATTACATTATAAACATTAGCTGTTGGCACTTCATCTAAACCATCTAATAAAATTAGTAATTCCCCTTTTTCTAGTTTATTGCTAATATTTTTTTCCACGTTGGGAAAACCACAGATTTTAAACTCCTCTTCAATTAATACCTGAATATTAATCTCGTTTTCTTTAAAGTTTTTCAACTCCAGTAAAACAGGTGTTAGAGAATGCTGATAACTGTCTTTATTTCCCTTGAGAGCTTCTAGCCCAACTTTTCGCAAAAATGTAGATTTACCAATGCCGGGATCACCAAGTACCATTAAATATTGTTCTTGATTAGCCAAAAGTAAACCATCTTTTTTACCATCATCCCTAAAGTTAAACCGTCGCTGCTTACTCTCACGATATTTATTTTCTAAATTTTCATCATAATAATCCCTGACTAAATTTCCTAAACATTTGACATTAACATAAATTGACTCCAAATCCATCGGCTTAGACATTTTTAAAACCTTAATCATGCCGTGCCGATCCCAGTAACGTTGAGTATATTCCCGCAAAAAAAGATACTTTCCTTCTTTGATAAGCTGCCCGACATCTTTATTCAATAACTCATTTTTATTAATACCCTCCCACCCCGATTTAATCATTTGACCAATAAAATTATTAGTTAATGCCGTTACAATAATCTTTGTTGGTTCAATTACTTCCATAACTTAACCCCTGTAAACCCTCTGACGCTTAGTATAAGCCAGAAAGCGGGTTTCTCATCATCAACCCAGAAACCCGCTGGCTCTTTTGGATTTGGTGGGTAAAATGTATTCTGAGATACAGTCCTGCTGGCGAGGGAGTGGAGGGAACCACTCCAGACACAGAGGACACAAAGATCGATCCTATGTAAGTTAAACTTATCACACAGAACCTAGAAGAG
>NZ_JBHFLL010000084.1:0-7899 GCF_041928595.1 Microcystis sp. BLCC-F209 | reverse complement strand
TTCAAATTCGGCCTTGAACGAGTAAAACTTTCTAGGAAATAAGGTTGAACATTAGATTTTTTCGACTTGTTCAAAGTGGCCGGAGGGCATCCGGACACTCAAAACGGACGTGGAGAAAGAGTCAGACTTAAGCAATTAAGCGTTTTTCGGTGAAGCGTCAACCCCATTCAGCGACCACCCTAAAAAAGTGGCGTGGTGAGGAATCGCCGTCCGTTTTACGGCGGCGAGGATGTCAAAGGGACTAAATCCTTAGAGAACTACCCAAGATGATAACAGATGGACTCCACAAGCATAATCAATGCTCAAGCCCGGGATGACTCGATAGTGGTTCACGTTGAAAAAGCTCCCAATTCCATATCTTCGTTAGAAAGGCTTTGCTGCCATTTTAATTCACTTTCAATATCTTCTAGCAATTGATAATTCATAATTCATAATTCATAATTCATACTCCTTTTTCTATTGCGCTAATATTCTGACTAGCTCTGCTTTCTTCATCTTGCTTAAACCAACGATTCCTTTTTCTTTGGCTAGAGTCTTTAATTCGGAAACAGTCTTGAGTTTGAGAGTTTCTTCTGAAAATTCCTCAATCACTGCATCTTGTTGAGATTCAGGAGTGAGATAAAAGACAGTTTTGAGTAAATCTAATCCCTTCCCTTTTGTAATTCCACACTTGAGGGCAACAATTGAGTCTAAACTCTTCCAGAATTGACGGGGAGCCTCATCAATCCTAGCAGTAGCAGTAGCTAATTTAACTGTTTTTAGGGGGCTATTCGGTTGTTCAATTAAGAACTGTAAAGCAGATTTAATTTCTTCTCTTGAAGCTGTTGACAGATTTAGTTTTGGGGTTTCTTCTCTTGCCAAAACTCTGGATATATTCCTAGCATCTTCTGTTCCATCGGCAATAATACACCAAATTCTTTCTAGTCCAGCCCTTTCAGCCACAGCATAAACAAATGAGTTGCCGATAACTTCATAGCGATCCTCTGATAGTTCTTTCACGATTACAGGCAGCCAATTGCGTCCACCTGTCTGCTGTAATAGTTTGGCAGTAACTTCAATTAAAAAACTATCAGCATCGGTCCCATTGGTAATTTCTATTTCATCTAAGTAGAGATACTTCAAAGTACCAATATCGGTATATTCCATCATTGTAAAAAATACTCCTTTGCTAAGTCTTTGTAGTAGTCATAAACGGAACGATGTTTATAAACGGCTGGCACGCGCTCAAAAGCAGCACTGGCTATAATAGCGTATTCTGGCAGGTGATGAATATGTAAATTTTTACTGGCATTAGTGTATCTGGGATAAAAATAGGGTACAAGGTTTTTGTCATTTTCTAGTATTTGATCAATTGCTTTTTGGGCAAGCTGTAACTGTGGTTGAGTAATCTTCTCACCGTTGAAAAAAATTGGTAAGGCTATGGGAGTCCCCTCTTTTTTTAATTTTTGCATTTGCGGCAGAAACTCCTTGATGGCAATAGCTGCATTATGAAGGGAGAATGAATTGTTATGTTTTGTGGGTAAGAGGACAACATCGGCAGCATAAACAGCCAGCCGGCTAGTAAATCGCCAATTGGGAGCTGCATCTATAAAGATGTAATCGTACTCATATCTAGCTAAGTCTAATTTTCTATGGAGAGTGGATATTTTCATGTGAGGATGATAGTCAGACTCCGTAAGCCCTGCTATTTTATTATCAGCAGGAACAACATCGAAGGTAATTTGTAGTTTTGAATTCTTAAAAATATAGGGGCTAATCACTGATTTTAGGTCAATATTCTTGTCAGTTAAAGCCTTTTCTAGTAGGCCATCTTCTGGGTTTATATTTAGGATAGATTTAGTTAAATCTCGTTGATTAAAATCAAAGTCTAAAACTAGAACTTTTTTACCTAAAAAAGCAAGGAAAGCGGCAAGATTTACGGTTGTGGTGGTTTTGCCTACACCGCCTTTATTATTGTAAACAGTAACCGTTAGTGCTTTGGGAGTCTTGTCAATTTTTGTCTTGATCAGAGCTACGGTCTCATCAATGTTCTCAGGAGTTATTGCTATGCAAGTAGTGGCAGGGAAAATGATTTTACCATGTTTTCTAAATAACTGGATGTGTGAACCGTTAGTGATAATTCCCCATTGGGCTGCTTTACAGTTATTCCCTAATAACTGACGCTTTAACTGATTGACAGTTGCCTTATAACCTGGACTATTTTCAGTTAAGTTAGTATATCTATCTTTTAACTCTATCAGCAGAAAAGGATTACTCTTTGTCTGCAAAAAAATATCGTTTTCTAGGTTTCTCCGAGTGGCAAAGTCGGTAATCCCACCGCCTCCCGTGTCGTACTCTGGAATTCTCTCCGTGGTTGAAAATCCTAAATATGATATCAGGTAAGGTGCAAAGTTGGTGCTAACGATCGCGTGAGACGCATCTTGAGGCAAATGCTGAAGATAAGATTTGAGACTTGTTACTCTGGGGGTGTTATCTTTCATTTGAGTTCACAAACTATAGACTAAAGTTAATGAATCGCTGTTTTTTTGAGTATAACACTCTATTTCCTCAACCCCTAACCCATTATGGAAAAATTAACTAATCTCGATCGCATTGCTGAAGAAATTTTAGGTTTAATTCCAACAGAAACGGTGATTATAGCCCTATTTGACGGTGATAGTATTTATTATCGCGCGGGTGCGGGTAAAAACAGCCAGGCAATTGTGGGCAAAAGGGGTGATATTGCCACGTCGGGATTGTGTACGGTGGTTTACCGGGATAGTTGTCCGGTGGTGGTGGAACAAACCCTAGGAGATAATCGCATTCGTCAGGATATAGCGGTGGCTTTGGGGATAAAAACGGCTTTAGCTGTGCCAATTAGGGTTAATAATCGGTTATTTGGTGCAGTAATGCTTTTAAATCGTCTCGATGGTCAGGAATTGACCGATCGAGATAGTTTGTTAGTGGAGGAATATCTTTGTTCTTGGCCAGATTTTTAGTAAAAGCGATTTTTGATCAGATTGGCATTGACGAATAAAGCGTTACAGTAAATTAGTCCTTCATAGGGATAGGGAGACCAATAGGATAAATCGTATAGACCATTAAAACGAAAGCCTTGTTGATACAATTGGTCGTAAATTTTGGTAAAAAATGTATGGCGAAAATCGGAGGGACGAAACCCAACTTCTGAAAGAATCATGGCAATTTTTCTTTCTTCTAGAAAATTGGTTGCTCCAGCTAAAACCTGTAGCTCATAACCCTCTGTGTCCATTTTAAGCAGGTCTATCCTATCTATCCCCTGAGCTTGACAAAAATTATCTAAGCTATCAATTGTAATTGCTTCTGTTTTGTCGGTGGATTGGCCTTGATTCTCCCCTACGGGCCGGTTTAAGGCATCGGTGAGGGAGTTTTGTTGAGAATTAGAGTTTAAGATAATTGTTTTTTCTGAAGGTTGCTCGCCTAAAGCGATCGGAAAACAGCGAATTCGCTGATTATTAGCAAATTTTTGAGATAATTGGGCAAAAGTTTCCTTGATTGGCTCGAAACAAAGAATATTAGCTTGAGGAAATTTTTGATGAAAGTAACTACCTGTTTGTCCAATATTAGCCCCGACATCAAAAATAATCTTTGGTTGCTGGTGATGACAAATTCTTTCTATATCTGAGGCCACATCCCAACCAGCAGGGAAGGAATCGGGGGAAACTTTCTTGTAAGTCTCAAGACTCAATTCATGAATCAAATTTTTCAGCCGGCTTTTAATGCTCATAATTGTTTTGTAAATTAGAACGGTAATTGATACAGTCAATATAGCAATCGAAGGGACAAGTAACTAGAGTAAAAAAAGTCACTTTAATTATCCTCTGTCCCTGCAACTGTTACTCAGAAATGAGGGATAAAAGCGGTTGGGTAATCCAGTTGAATGCTACGGCGATTTGATGGTTAAGGGTGGGCAGACGGTAGAGATAGACTAAGCGACGGGTAAGATGGGCAAGGGGACCGGCTAATTCTAGTCCTAAGCCGCTAATGGTAGCTTCATCGATGCCGAGGGTCAACATTTCGCCTAAAGGTTGATAACGGAAGGGTAAAGCCGGTTTATCGTGGAAACTCGCCCAAATATTCCAAGCGCAGTAGTCGGACTGTTGAAGGGCCACTTGGGCCGTGGCAGCATAGGGTTTATCCTCTTGATCGCGACCATCGGCCGCATCGCCGATCGCGTAGATGCTGGGGTTTTCGACAGTTTGTAAATATTGATTAACTTTTAGTAATTTGCGCTCATTATGTGCTAGAGGCAAATTAGCGATCAGTGGAGAGGCGATCGGACTAACGGTCCAGAGAATTAGATCAACGGGGATATTGTCGATCTGTCCTTTGTAGTCAAGGGAGAGGCGATCCGCTTGGATATCGGCGACGGTGGTTTCGAGGTCTAACCAAACCAGACGTTTTTCTAGGGCTTTTTTGGCGGTGTCGCGGTTAAATTGGGTTGAAGGTCCAAGTATATCGCTATTTCTTTCGATCAGACGAATTCTTCCCCTTTCTCCGAGACGATCGGCCAGCTTACAGGCTAATTCTACGCCGCTATAACCGCCCCCGATAATGGCGACCCGAATTTTATCGCGATCGGATTGTTCTAGGGTTTTGAGTCGATCCCGAAGACGATAGGCATCCTCTAGACTACGAAAGGGGATAGCGTGGGTTCTGGCCCCAGGTAGGAAGTCAAGGGAAGATTGACCACCGAGGGCGATGACGAGGCGGTCATAGCATATATCTTTTTGATTGTCAAGGGTTATTTTATGATTATTAACATCGATCGCCGTGACGGTTCCCTGTTGGAAGTCAACGGGGGTATTAGCGAGCAATTCGCTGAAAGGGGGGGCAATTTCCCAGGATTGCAGTTCTGAGGTGACTAATTCGTAGAGAAGGGGAGAAAATAAAAAGCGATCGCTTTTATCAATTAAGGTAATTTGGGGGGGGTGTTGATCTTGCCAAGGCAATTGACTCAAACGCAAAGCAGTATAGAGTCCACCAAAACCACCACCGAGAATACAAATTTTTGGGCTTGAGTCAGTCATAAGTAGTCGTGCAAAATAAATTTCCTAGTGAAGATAGGCAAGAGGCAATAGGCAAGAGGCAAAAGCTTTATCGAGATGTGTAATTAATTTTGCTTAGGTACTTATCGATCGCTGAGGGTTTTGTTTCTTATTGTGACACTGCCTGCCGTAAAATGGACGGGGAACCTTAACCCCAAATTTTCGGTAAAGCCAGGAAAGAAAAATAGTTTTTAATTATCTACCCAGCCAAATCGCCAGCAAAGCCACAATTGTAGCCAGAAAAAGGATATGATTCATCCAATCATCGAAAGACCAATTTTTAAACATAATTTAGTTCCTTAAAATCGAGGCTTACTGCTCAACAGCTTACCTTAATTTCTAATAGAAGTGCTATCGGGGGCAGCTGGTTGACCGGGGCAATATATTAAGATTAGTTAAGGGCAGTAAAGGGATCGTTAAATCAATCATAAATTGTTATAGTCCATCTCTTCTAGAGCCTAGCATAGAGGGGAATCCTCCTTAATTCCTAGATAATTGCATGAATGGACTACAACAACAGATTATCAGTCTTGATCGGAAAGTCGATCACCTACAGGATATTGTCGAAAGCCTCAGCCGGCAAATTGCTATCCTAGCCGGGGATAAATCGAGTCGTTCTCCGCGAGAATCCCTAGAAATGGTCGGTTTTTCCGAGTTATCCGATAATAGTCTCTACGATCATAAAGATATTCTCCGGGATCACGGTGGCAAACAGGCCCCGGCTGTCAATGGTGATAATTCTTTTGCCGATGAAATCCAAATTCGCCGATTGACGGCACAATTGACGGCGGCTTACAATCGTATTGCCGCCCTCGAAGAGCAATTACTCACCTATCGCATCCATTCCTAGTTAATTTCTGCCCAGAGGATTGGGTAAACTGGGTAAGGTGGGATTGGTAGGTAAATTGGGCAAAGGATTACTATTTTCCAGGGTGGGATTGTTAGCTTCCCCCGCTAGAGTCGCTAAAGCCACGCGATCGCCGCCTACCTGTCGCAGGAGGTCTAAAACCCCCACCACTTCGTTATAACTGGCATTACGGGAGGCATTGAGTACCATCAGTCCATTGGGACTATATTGATGATAATTCTTAATCGCCTCGAACAACTGGGCGCGAGTCACCATCTGTTTTTCGACGTAGAGTTGTCCGAAATCATCGAGACTAACCACCAACATTTCCCGCATCGGGGTGGTGGCGGTACTAGCTTTCGGTAAATCGAGGCTGATGGCCTGTTGGCGAGATAATCCCACTGCACCGAGAATAAAGAAAGTGAGAATACAGAAAATTACATCAATCAGGGGAATGATATTAACCTGCACATCCTCTTGAATGCGGTGTTGCTCATGCCATAATTTCAGGGGACGAGCCGTAATGTGGCTACTTTTGGGCTTTTTGTGGTTAAGAGATTTAGTTTCGGCCATGGGTGATTAGGGAGGAATTTAGCGATCGAGGGGTTTTTCTAGGTTAGCACTGAGGGAGTATTGTTGGTCTTCTCCATCTAGCCAACGTTGACGGTAGATAATTTCTAAATCACTGCCGGCCTTGCGAAAAATTCGGGCTTGATTGAACCAGAGTCCCTGAAAAACACGATAGAAAGCGAGGCTAAAAATAGCGACAATTAAGCCAGTAGCGGTGGAAATTAAAGCTTCACTAATACCTAAAGTTACTCCCGCCGTTGAGGAAGTTCCCAGGTCACTTAATTGAATATTGGCCAAAGAGGTAATTAAACCGAGTACCGTCCCCAATAATCCTAACAGGGGAGAAAGGGCGATGACTGCCTCAAGGATTTTATCACCCCGTTTCATTAGGGATAATTGTTCATCGGCAGCCGATTCGAGGGCAAAGTGAAAAACCTCTGGATCTGGATTTTCTAAGCGCAGGGGAGCGTAGAGATAGCTACCAATGGGATGATTACGGGAATCTCTGGCGACTTTCGTGGCTAGATCCCAGTTACGCATGGCGGATTCCATAATGCGATTTAAAATCTGCCCCTCACTGAGGAGGGTGCGACTCCAAAACCAAATTCGTTCGATAATAGTGCTAAGAGCTAAAATAGACAGAAAAAGCAGCGGCCACATGGCCACTCCGCCTTTTTGGATTAAATCAGTTATATTCACGGGTTTTTTGTTTCCTCCAATACCGAGCGATTCGGGCTTGATTATTTAGTTTAAGATTTAAGTCGATCAATTGACATTTGACATTTATAGTTCTTACGCTGACTTAGAATACAGGATGAGATGGGGCTTTTCAAGAGGCCAGAAGAGGTCAAAAAAAGGCTTTAGGGACTGTCCCGACTCTATTTGAATCTAATTCTGGCCGGAGAAGTCCAAACCAGAGCTATCTAGACCTGGATTCAGTGGCTGGGATTTTGCGCCTATGGTTAGGGATGGGATTCCCAGGCGGTGGCAATGCCGCCACTCAGCCGCCAGTATTTGATGTTTTAAATCAAATTATGCCATTTTTCAAAAACTGTGGCATACTTGGGGGGGGAGATAATTAAGCGGATCAATTGGCTATGTCTGGGGTAACTAAAATCAACATTGTTGAGTCAGTGGAAGATTTAAAAGAATTAATGAAACAACAAAAAAGTAGTTTAGCCTACGCTAAAGTACAGTCATTATATTTTTTGAAGATGGGCGAGGTAGAGACAGTTCGCCATCTAGCATTGTTAATGGGACGAGGGGAAAGAACAATGGCTCTCCCAGGTTTGGTGGGTAAAATGTATTCTAGGATACAGTCCTGCTGGCGAGTGAGTGGAACGAACCACAAAGACACAAAGGACACAAAGATTGATCGATCATATTGTAAGTTAAACTGATCACACAGAACCTAGA
>NZ_JBHFLL010000083.1:0-1408 GCF_041928595.1 Microcystis sp. BLCC-F209 | reverse complement strand
TTGACGATTAGCTTTGATTGAGGGAGCTAATTTTCCTTGTTTTCTATTTGAGAATCGTTTTTGTCGATGCGCTCTTAGATTAAAAGGAAGTTCTAAGTGAGTCTTCCAAAGAGTAAAAAGAGAGGATTGAACGCCAATTCCCGAAAATAATTTACCCGGGTCAATACCAATGGCAATCGGTTGGGTTTTGTTATCGGAAGGTTCATCGGTTAGCTGGACATAGAAAATACCTAAGTCGTTGAATTTACCGATAGCTTTTCCTTCCTTAATCCACCGTCTGGCCCGACTGGGTTTAGTGGGCATCAACGGTTTTCCGTCTTTTGAGATAACAGGAACTCTTGCCATGGAGATAATCCTTAAGAGTGAAGTTAAAGTCCCTTACCGCAACACAATCAAGATGTCTTGTCTAACAACGCTTTACCAATAAAGCTGAGAGGTAATCCGAACTAGGGAAGTATTCGGAGGTCTGTGCCAGATTGTGTCTCGATGCGGTAGTCTCTACTTGCGTCGCCTAAATTGGTCTAGGCAAGCCCCGTCCCTTTTAGGGCGGGGTTAGTGACAGATTTCGTGCTGTCGTTCGAGGGCGGCGATTTCCTCCTCTTCTTGCCGTTGCTGAATGGTGCTATCGATGGCGGCCTTCAAGATAGCGTTATCGCCGTGGGCGAGTCTGAGGGTATAGAGTTCGACTGGGGATAGAGGAAAGAGGGTTCGTGTTAGCAAGGTGAGGTCGAGGGTGGGAAGCTGGGGGAATTGCCTGGAGAGGTGGGCTAGTAAAGTTTGTTCTGTCATCGTTGTGTTCCGAATGATTTACCCCCGATGGCGTTAGCCTTTTCTGCCGTCTTTTTTTTCTTTTTCATCTCTGGCATCGGTTGTCTTCGCGGATATCCCATGAACCATCGACACGGAATAAAAATAGACAGCGTTTGGCGGTCGTTCCCTGGGCGGTCAGTGTCAGTCGCCCTAACTGTCCCCAAGAACCGCCCAGACCGCCCCTCGTGTCTGCCCAACTAACCCGGTAGATCGTGCCGTTGTTTCCGGCTGGTCCCTTCACCCTTCGCAGGGTCGAGTTAGCCATATCGATGCCGACCCCCGCCGTCAAAGACTGCCATCCAGTGACCGCCTCGCAATCGTCGCCGGGTATCTTGGCCACCTCGATCCGTCCGTCGTCTTTCATGCAGAGGGCGGTGGGGGTGGTTCCACTTCCCATAGCATCGAAGCGGGTAAACTTCCAATGTTGGGAAAGTTCAAAGGTGGCCATATCTAAGCGTAAGTAGGTAGGCGAAAAAACTTATAAAATAGCAGAGAACCCTTTGTGGAGGAGGAATAAAACCTTGCCAGCCCCTCTAAAAATTGATTTAAGTGAAGAAGAAGACAAAAACCTGCTAGAACTGCAAAAACTGGCAGGAAT
>NZ_JBHFLL010000082.1:0-7875 GCF_041928595.1 Microcystis sp. BLCC-F209 | reverse complement strand
CGCAACCAAGCACAACAAGAACGCGACCAAGCACAACAAGAACGCGACCGCGCTTTTGCCCGATTACGGGAATTGGGCATTGACCCGACACAGTTGTGACTATAATTAATCTTCAGCGGAGATACCGTCATCTTCCACCACTGCTTCGGTGATAGGAGAGGGGGGAATTTCCGTTAGGGGAGATAAATCGGCCGGGGGGGCCACCACGCGATCGAGTTTTAGGGTTAAATAACGAATAACCTCATCACTTAAACGCATGGCCCGTTCCATGGGGGCGACTTGTTTGCCGCTGGCCTGATAATTCATCTGCACATAGACACCATCATTGAGTTTTTTGATGGGATAGGCCAGACGTTTTTTACCCCACACCTTAACCTCAATGTCTGTGGCGCTGTGTTCGGTAATCAGAGTCCGATAACGTTCCACTTGTTGCTGAACGACTTCTTCCCCTAAATCGGGACGGAGAATGTAAAGAGTTTCGTAGTTATTGCTCATGTCAGAATCCTTATGGACTAGAAGGCTTCTTTGTCAAGGCCAGAGGTTAATTGATTTTAATAACTCTCTAGCTTTTAATAAAGAAGCAAGGATATATGATCATACTACTATCCGAGAGTCGATCGCTAGTCATTCCCAGAAAAATATGGCGCAACGCTATGTACGAGTGAAACATCGTCAAGGACAAATCTTCTACGGACTGTTACAGCTAAACCGTAGCGTTGCTGTCTTTGATGCCCCTCCCTGGCAAGGAGGGCAACTAACCAAAATAGAATTAGAACCTGATAGCTACCAACTATTAGCCCCCTGTTTCCCGTCGAAAATTATTGCTGTGGGCAAAAATTACCGCGCCCACGCCGCCGAGATGGGAACACCTGTACCGGAAGAACCGCTTTTATTTCTCAAGCCACCGACGACAATTATCGCCGACGGTGAAACGATTTTTTATCCGCCCCAATCGGAAAGAGTGGATTATGAGGGAGAATTAGCATTAATTATCGGAGAAACCGCCAAAAACTGCACCACAGCCCAGGCCAGAAGCAAAATCTGGGGTTATACCATTGCTAATGATGTCACCGCTAGGGATTTACAGAAAAAAGATAGCCAATGGACGCGGGCGAAAGGATTTGATAGTTTTTGTCCCCTCGGCCCCTGGATTGTCCGGGAATTGAGTATCGGGGCGCAATTAACCACTTTTCTCAATGATGGCAGCGAACCCAAACAAAGCAGTTATCTCAGTGATATGGTCTTTCCCCCCGATGTCTTGGTGGCTTATATCTCCCAAGTGATGACCCTGCTGCCGGGGGATGTGATTTTAACGGGAACTCCCGAAGGAATCGGACCGATGCAGGTGGGGGATAAGGTTCGGGTGGAAATAGAAGGCATCGGGGTTTTGGAAAATAGCGTCATGGCAGCAGAAATCAATTAACGATAATTAACAATCCTAGCGAATACGGCGGGGTCTAGACTCGCCCCACCGACTAAAGCCCCGTTTATCTGCGATTGAGCCATAATTTCATCGATATTATCCGGTTTTACCGAACCACCGTACTGAATGGTTACTTCGGGATTGTCTAATTGTTGCCGAATCAAACCGATAACGCGGTTAGCTTCCTCGCTTTCGCAGGTTTCCCCCGTCCCAATCGCCCAGATGGGTTCGTAGGCGATAACGAGGTTTTTTTGGTCAACATTGACTAAACCCCCTTGAATTTGCTTGATAATTACCTTTTCCGTTTCTCCGGCATCTCTTTGGGCTTTACTTTCTCCCACGCAGATAATCGGGATTAAACCTTGTTTTTGGGCAGATATAACCCTTAAATTGACGGTTTCATCGGTTTCGCCGAAATATTGCCGGCGTTCACTGTGACCGATAACCACATAGTGAACCCCGATTTCGGTTAACATATCCGCCGAGATTTCGCCCGTATAAGCCCCCGATTTTTCCCAGTGGACATTTTGCGCCCCCAAGCGAATACGACCACCGTGGAGGGTTTTAGAGAGGACAGCTAAAGCTGTAAAAGGGGCGCAAAGAACTACTTCTCGGTCGTCGGGGGTTTCATCTAGATGGGATTTAAAATCTTGCAAAAACTCCAAAGCTTCTCTCTGGGTTTTGTGCATTTTCCAGTTACCTGCAATAACAACTTTCGGCACAGCTTAATTAATTTAGTAGATTTGATAATTTATGGTACATTTTACTCTAAGCCTTTTTGTTACCCTAAGCAAGATCAGCGATAATCGCTGTTTGTCGTGAACAGATTTCTTGAGTAGTTTTACCTCTACCTAGGGTTTGCTGAATAAATCTAAAAACTTTGTTTGATAAGGCTTTTAGACTTTTTTGACCTCAAAAAGTGCCTACCATTGGAGGGATCGGGGGTAAAATTCCTGGACTTTTTCCCTGAAAATTAGGTAACTGACCACCTCAAAATCGGTAAAACCCTACACCCTACACCCCACACCCCACACCCTGCCCCCACGAAAAACTTTTTGCCGCAAACCCTACCTATGCCCTAATCCCCTACCAAATCCTCATGCGAACCTTAGCGATCGGCGATATACATGGTTGCTCAAAAGCTCTAGATCACTTGCTAGAGATCGTCAACCCCAAACCGCAAGATACTTTAATCACCCTCGGTGATTACGTTAATAAGGGCAGAGACTCGAAAGGGGTGATCGATCGCCTGATTTCCCTACATAAACAGGGAAATTTGATTCCCCTCAAAGGTAATCACGAGATTATCATGCTGCAAGCCCGTAATAACCCCCTCAAACAGCGTCTCTGGTTAGAAAAAGGCGGTAAAGCCACCCTCAAATCCTATAGCGAAGGCCACCTGATTAAAATTCCTGAATCCCACTGGGATTTTTTAGGAAAAGTCTGTATAAATAGCTACGAAACTGCAAATCATTTATTTGTTCACGCTGGTCTCGATCCCAATCTACCCCTAGCCAGACAACCAGAATACAAACTCTTTTGGGAGAAATTTCAATATCCCGCCGCCCATAGTTCGGGAAAAACCATGATTTGCGGCCATACCAGCCAAAAAAGCGGTAAACCGGTTAATCTCGGCCATGCCATTTGTATTGATACTTGGGCCTACGGCCAAGGCTGGTTAAGTTGTTTAGATGTGGAAACGGGGAAATTGTGGCAGGTTAACCAGCGAGGAAATTTTCGCATTAGCCATATTCAAGATTATTACCGTCCATCCTCTCTAGGTCAGGACATTAAGGAAGGTTCGCCGATTTTTGGCGGTTCACTCTTGTCGAGAGCGGCAGCAATAACATTTAAGGGCAAATAACTGGGGTAAACTCCCTCGCGAGCGCGTTCAATATCCGTTTCCTCTAGGGGAATTTGGTATTTAATCGCAATTGCCTTGAGGATATCGCCGCGATCGATCACTCCCGCTACGGCGGAGGCTGGTGTTAACACCGTGATCATGCGGTCTGGGATGGTTTCCAATTTCTGCACCACCGTCACTAAGGGGGTTTTTTCCTCAACAGTGGCAATTTCCGCGAGGGGATGGGCAAGATCAAGCAGTTGTTTTTCTGACCAGAAACTCCGCTCGATCGCCTGTAAATCTTCCACCCGAATTAATCCCCGATAACGCCCCTCGGATGCGGCAAAATAAGCAGTATTGGCAGCCGCTCGGTCTAAAACGTATTCTTGGGCGAATTCCTCTAGGGTTTGATGGGCGTTTAAAACCCGCAAATCTCTGCTCATCACCTCTCCCGCTGTGAAATTGAGGAGACTTTCCTGTAAATTAGTCAAATTATCGTAGGCGCGGGCATTTCTGAGGATAAACCAGCCCATTAATCCTAACCAAGCTCCCTCCACAGCTGCCGTCAAGAGAACCAAGAAAATCCCCAAAATA
Source organism: Microcystis sp. BLCC-F209 (assembly GCF_041928595.1). Lineage (NCBI taxonomy): Bacteria > Bacillati > Cyanobacteriota > Cyanophyceae > Chroococcales > Microcystaceae > Microcystis > Microcystis sp. BLCC-F209. The sequence goes on along the minus strand of NZ_JBHFLL010000082.1, from coordinate 4,015 downwards.
ATCCCCAACCAACCGATTAATTGACCACTGATCGCAGCCCAATGTAAACCCTTCCAGCGATCGCCAGTCGCTTGCCAGACGATTGCTTTGAAAATTTGACCGCCATCGAGGGGTAACCCAGGGATAAGATTAAATAGAGCCAAAAACAGGTTAATTATCGCTAAATGCCCGCATATATAAGTTAAATTGGCGTTTAAATAGGGTAAGTGACTGGCTAGGGATAGGAGACAAAACAGGAGAAAACTGACGAGGGGTCCAGCGATCGCTACTTGCAGGGCCTCTGGAGGAGTCCGAGATTCTCGATCGATCGAGGCCATACCCCCAAAGAGGAATAGGGTAATGGAATTGACCTTGATACCTTGGCATCGGGCCATGAAACTATGACCTAATTCGTGGAGTAAAACCGAGATAAACAGCAATAAAGCGATGATTAAACCAAGTAACCACGCTAAAATAGAACTTTGGCCAGCCTGAGACTGAATTTCTGCATCGGTGGCATTGATCAGGGTGACAAAAGCCAAAATCAAAAACCAGGAGGAATCAATATAGAGAGGAATGCCCAATAAAGAGCCGATTCGCCAATTTGTACCCATAATTTTCAGTGGGGAAGTGGGAAGTGGGAATTATGAATTATGAATTATGAATTGGGGAGTGGGGTGTGGGAATTATGAATTATGAATTATGAATTGGGGAGTGGGAAGTGGGGAGTGGGAAGTGGGGAAATGGGGAAATGGGGAAATGGGGAAATGAGGGAATTCAACTAAAACCCTAAAACCCTAAAACCCTAAAACCCTAACCCCTAACCGCTAACACCTGTACCCTTTTAAGACATTTGGAAAATAAAAGTCATTTTGTCCCCTTTACCGAGGGAAATACGATCGCCAGCACGGAGACGATGACGATTGCCGGGGGGTAGGGGAGTGTGATTAACGTAGGTTCCGTTGGCGCTGCCGCTGTCTTCGAGGTAATAGATGCCTCCTTCGACGCGGATATCGGCATGAACCCGGGAGACGATATCAGAATCGGGAAAACCGGAAACATCGATATCGGGGGGAATGCGAGCGTTAGGTTTGCCGATATGAATTACCGATAGATGTAGGGGTAATTCAATTTTGCTATCGGTTTGTAGGTGCTGGAGACTAGCCATTTCCATCTGTAGGCGGGTGGCAGCCGGAACCGGTGGGGGGGCAACAGGAGGAGGTGCGATCGAAGCGAGCGTGGGTGTTGGGACTGGTGAGACGGGTTCAGGTTCCGATTCGGCCTCGGCTGCCACCATGGGGACAGAATTAGGCTGTAAATTGTAGCCACACTGACCGCAAAAGGTGGCATCAGTTTGGATGGTTGCCCCACAACTAGGACAGAAAGACATCCGTGGCAAGGGAGTGTAACAGGCCTCGCATTGAGTGGCCTCATCGGGGTTAGTATGTTCGCAATTGGGACAAACGATCATTTTTAAGAAAAAAGGAAAAACTAAAAAAGCCGATTAGGGTGTTGGGGTGTTAGGGTGTTAGGGTGGTCACTGCGTGCGCGTTGCGGGGGGTGTTGGGGTTTTAGTTGAATTCCCCCATTTCCCTATTCCCCCATTTCCCTATTCTCTAGACAAAAGAGGAACCGGCGGCGGCATCGAGTAACCAGTATAATTCCCCGGCCGGGGGGTGGATCAGACGGGAAGGATAGGAGAAAGAGTCACCATAGGCAGAGAAAATCTCATGTAGAGCGGGGCGTTTACTTTCGCCGGCAGCGATAAAGATCACACAACGGGCCTGATTGATCAGGGGAACAGTAAAAGTCAAGCGGGGATTACCATCTTTCTCGCCGACGGTGATACAGCGATCGCTGACCGTTAAAGCTGCCGTGTGGGGAAAGAGAGAGGCGGTGTGACCATCATCGCCCATTCCCAATAAAATCAGGTCAAAAACGGGAAAATCGGGCGAATTGACCCCAAACCATTGGCGGAGATGATCATCGTATTTTTGGGCAGCCCGGTGGGGATCGGGGTCATCCGTGGGCATAGGATGAATATTAGCGGCCGGGATCGGTATGCGATCGAGCCATGCTAACCGGGCCATGCGTTGATTACTGTCGGGATGATCGGGACTAACGTAGCGTTCATCTCCCCAGAAAACGTGAATTCTTGACCAGTCGAGGGGTTGAGAGGATAAAGCTTCGTAGAGAGGTTTCGGGGTGCTACCGCCGGACAGAGCGATCGTAAAATGGTCCTGTTGGTCGAGGCTGGTTGTGATTTTTTCCAGAACCAGCGCCAGAGATTTTGCGATCAGAGCTTGTTTATCGGCTAAAATTTCCACCAATTTCTGCATGGGTTTTGTTATCGACTCAGGGGGGCTGTCTTTACTATAGGCTAACGATTCAGGACTCGTCTGAGAGCTTGGGAAAATTTTATCCTTTGACAGCCTCTGTCTTAGGTAAGAGATACGGGGGGAAACCCAGTCTGAGAGCTTGGGAAAATTTTATTAGACCTGCGGCAAAAGTAAGTTATCGAAGTGCTATCGGGTCAAAATATCTAAAAATTCGGATAAATTTGCTATAATCTTAGTTTTTATCGATATTATAGTTTTCTATTGTCTTTTTTCTCCTCCTGGCGACCGTCTTCTCAGCTAAAGGAAGATTTTTGATTTTTGCGAGAGAGCTATTCTTTGACAGGGATAAGTTTACCGATACCATATTGAGGTAATATTTCTAAAGTCGATTCTCGACAGGGGTTGACAAGCCGAAGGGTTTAACGTAGGGTTTAGCGGGAGGTTAAACGAGAGTTAACTAGAAATTGCAGTTTGTCAGAGGGCCTCTCGGCAAAATCCTTCTGGGAATCCCCAGCGAGAACTTTTAAACAGACTAATGAATCTATTCATTGACATACCATTACAGAAACAGCGATGAACAGCTTTACTTCTTTGTCCCTGAAATTAACGGGATTGGTTTTCATTATTTCCTTCCTTTTGGATGGGTTTATCCTGCCGCTGCCCTATCAATTCAGTCAATCCCAATGGCAGGTAGGGTTCGTCACCACCTTTGTTGATCGAGGAATTGTTCCTCTCCTGGGTATCATTCTCGTTTTAATTGCTTACTGGATTGAAGCTAACAATAGAGATAGAGATGTTATTCCTAGGAAATCCCGCTTTGAATTGCGTTGGCCGATCTTTATTCTTTCTACACTGTTGGGTTTAGTTTTTCTGTTGATGATTCCTGTTCACATCAATAATATCAACCAGATTAAAAACAACGCTTTGACTCAAATTGAACAGGGTGTTGATCAAGGAGAGGGACAAATTCAGGCTTTCTTAGCCCAGTTGAATACTCTATCGCAAAATCCCCAACTATTAGAACAGCAGATCTCTCAGAGAAATCAAGTAATTGAAACTGGTCGTTTCCAAGGACAAACGATCAGCACAGAACAGTTACAGACCCTACGTCAACAAAGAGAACAATTAACTAATTTACGGGATTTATCCAAAAAACCGAAGGAGTTTAAACAGCGATTAGATGAGATCAAAAATCAGCTACAAACTCAGCTGCAAGATCGGCGAAAACAGGCAGAAAGCCAAGCTAACTTGGAGGCTTTGAAACAGTGGTTAAGAATTGGTATTCAAAGTATGTTGCTATCGATTTGCTATAGTTTGATCGGTTGGTTAGGCATTCGAGAACTAGGTAGTATGAAAAAACGCACTGCCTAAGCAGGGGATTTATCTTAATGATGAAGTATAAAGTTTTCGTTTTCGGGAGTCAGAATTCTCCGAGTCAGGAGACGAGCGCACATAAGAACATACTTCATCCTTAGGGTCAAATCTGTGACTACTTAAATATTCAGCCACAAAGGGTATCAGCAAATGATGCCCTTTTATCTATTAAACCTGTTGCATAATTAGGGTTTGCTGAATAATGGTAAAAACCTTACAGGAAAGGGCTTTTAGCTTGATTGAGAGCTTCCCAAATGCACTTAAATCTGCTAGAATCTCTTAAAACCCTTGCATCACCCTTGCATCACCCTTGCATCTTCTCT
>NZ_JBHFLL010000081.1:0-32636 GCF_041928595.1 Microcystis sp. BLCC-F209 | reverse complement strand
TTCCCCCAATAGCCATTGATTTGGATATTGTCACCGACGAAAGCAGTATTAGAGAAGTCGAGGTTATTGGCACTCCAATCACCGACAATGGTGACTTTTCCTGTTACTCCTGTCCCGTCGATGGTTTCAATGCCACTATTGGTGCTAAAGGAAAGAATCCCCAGGTCCACGTCTCCTGTACCCAAAGCCACAATTTTATCCACCCCAGAGGTGCCGGTATCGCTATAGATGTCGTAGCCTTGGAAACTCGACCAGCCTCCGGCTAGATTACCGGAGACATAATAAGTGTCTGAGTCTTCGCCTCCATCTAATTGGTCATTGTCTGCGCCGCCATAGAGGAAGTCATTACCAACCCCACCCGATAAAGTGTCAGACCCCCAATCTCCATCGATTAGGTCATCGCCGCCGCCACCATTGAGAATATCGTTTCCCCCGTAACCCATCAGGTGTTCGGCAAGATTCGTACCTGTAATCGTGTCGCTAGAGTTATCACCGTAAATAATGGTTTTCTGAAGATAGAAATAGTTGAGCCAACTGGCAACATCATTAAGGCGAGCATTGGCATCGCCGTCTTCGTTGACGAGACGATTTTCTTCGATGGTAAAGCCAATATGATAGAGTCCATCGGCTACGGTATTGACTAAATTTTTACCGAAGTATTGGGTTGTCGCTCCGTCATTTTGTACCAGGTGGTAGCCTGTTTCCTCATTTCCCTCATCGTCACCGTGGAGGAGGATAAATTCGTCATAGTGATTAGTGCGAACCCACTGATTGAGGGTGCGAATATCATCGCTGGTAATCCAGCCATCAGCAGCGATGCCTGTAGCTGTAACGCCATCGACTAATAGATGGTTAAGTCCGTCGGCGGCGGCGGCTCCGGCGTTAATATCCCCCGCATTTGTCCACTTGGCTAAGCCAGTATCAATTTTGATGGTATCGACAATTTTATCTAATCCGGTGCCAGTGGTGGACTGATCGACGTAAAAATATGTTACCCAATCTGCTACGTCCTTGACTGTGGCATTAGCTGCACCATCTTCATTGAGAAACCGCCCATTTTGGATCTCAAAACCAATATGATAGATTCCGTCGGCAACGGTATTAACTAGGTTTTTCGCAAAATATGTGGTCTTCGCACCGTCATTTTGAACTAAATGGAAGCCAGTTTCTGTTGTGCCGTCATCATCCCCATGCAGAACAACAAAAGTATTATAACGGGTGGCATCAGAGCGAATCCAATTGTTAATTTGTGCAATATCGCTTTCGGAAATTGAACCATCGGCGGCGAGATTGTAGGTGGTAATCGCTGTTTTTAATAAATCATTCAGTCCATTGGCAGCATCAGCACCGCCAGCAATTTCTTGCCAAGGTATATTTTGCGCTAAACCCTGATCAGCAATAATTAATTCCGTAATCTGATCAAGTCCGGTATTAGTTGTTGCCCGATCTGTATAAAATTGGGTTAGCCAATCCGCTACTTGGGTGACAGTGGCATTGGCGTTACCATCTTCATTGACAAAGCTGCCATTTTCAATTAGGAAACCAATGTGATAAATGCCATCAAAAACCGTATCAACTAAATTCTGATTGCGATACTGTTGAGTCGCTCCGTCATTTTGGACTAAATGAAACCCTGTTTCTGTTGTACCGTCATCATCGCCGTGGAGAGCAGTAAATTCTGCTAAACGGTTGGCACGAATCCAGGCATTAATCGCGGTTACGTCACTGACAGTAAAAATGCCGTTACTAGCGACTCCAGTGGCTTGTTTGGCTTCTAAGATTAACTGATTTAATCCATTAGCTGCCGTCATTCCACCCGTAATATTTGTACCGAGATTGGCACCAGCGAGTCCTGGATCTCTGCCAATTCTTTCAACCGTTTGATCTAGTCCCGTTCCGGTTGTTCCGATTAGGTAATTTTGCACCATTGAATAAGATTTGCTTGCCATAATTTTTAACCATAAAAAATAAGGTAGTTAGTGAAATAGCAACAATTGTTAGACAAGTAACGACAAAACCGCACTAAGGCAGGTTTATCCTAAATCCAGTTAGCAAAACCCAGTTATCATCAGGGACGACTGAAGTGGTCACTACGAACCAGAAGGGTTGTCAACTGCACTGGATCAAGGGGATTTGGTGTTACCCTGACAATTGCGGATCGATATCCTCACTCATACCCGAAGTCGATTCCAACGATTGGACAGTCTCAGATAGTCAATAAGTTCTAACCGATTGTCTTGCCTCTGCTCAGACTATCGAACGAGGCTTTCCGACCTTGATAGTCCTGAGTCGGCGTTTGATAATCTAACCTTTAATGAAATCTTAGATTATCGTAGCACTTTATACAGATATTTGATCCCCGCTGCTTTTTCTCTCTTAGCGTTGCTCAAATAAAAATACCTGATCTTGCGCGTAACTCAATTTGAAACCAGGCGATCGCTGCAAGCGTCCGCTCAGATGGCTGACAACCGACGGCGAACTCGCTCAACCGGGATGGCGCTGGTTGAGCAGGATATAATCAAATTTCGCCAACTGGCGGTTGGGACAGTGGGTCAGGTGGGAAGCAATTTGGGAAGTCGTCAGGACAATTTCCAGACTATCAAAGACAACTAATATAAAACAACTTTACATTTCTTTTATCACTTTTGGAAAATGCTATCCTTGTAGATGGGACAAAAGAGCTAAAAATCTGCACTGATTCCGAGTTGATAATTTAAGCGCATCTTATTATCGCAAATTTGGGTTAAAAAACCCGTGGTTTTAGAACGGTTTTCTTTGATTATTTTATCATGTTTAATGTCTAATCTTCACAGTGAAACCAATTTTTATCTAATAATTGCTCTAAACTGTAAGGACATTCTGAGGGAAAATCGCCAGAAAACCCAGTTTTTTGTTGAACATAATCGAAAGCATCCTGATAGATTATCGGTAATTCCTCAGCCAAATAATTCTGTAAATTCGTCGTTAAACATTTTCTTAATTGCGTGCGAAAACCGATAATTTCCGCTCGCCAATGATTCCCATTTATTTCGGCTTCTGTTGTCCAATATTGTAAAAGTAATAAATGCCTGATCACTTGTTCAAGTAAGCTACTGACTCGGTTTTTATCTCTTTTACTCAAGCTTTCTAATTCCTCAATTAAATGGATTACATCTAATTCATCTAAGCGATTTTCCTTGAGGAGTTTTATTGTTTCCTCTAACCAAAGATGTTGATCAATTTCGTAAAGTAGGGGTAGGGTTTCTCCTCCCTCTACTTGCCAGGGATTCTGATTTAAAGTTTTCATTGGGTTGTTGGCGGTTTTTAATAGGAAATAAGCACCCTCATATATATATTAGGCCACTTTCTCCTAATTTTGATAGTGACACAGGAAAAATCACCGCCCATCCTTACAGTGCGATGCCGAAGACACTGCGTAGCAGTACGCCGATTTTGTAGGGTGCGTTAACGTAGTGTAATGCACGTCTTTACTGACTCAAGCTATTAAAATATGGCGGATGAATTAAAGATTGGGTTTAATTTATAACTCTACCCAATTCTCTAAACTTAATCCTTCAACCCTCAATAAATCACCGTCATTAGAAACAACAATTAAACTTTTAACTATAGCAGTAGCAGCAATTAAAATATCTTCTGTTTGTATGGGTAATCCTCTTAATCTAAGATCAGCATGAATTTCAGATGCTTTTTCTAAAATAGCTAAATCATCTGATAAAATAATTTGATAATCATGACAAAGTTGGTTAAATCTTTCTCTTTGTTTAGGTGCAGCAACTGCCAAAAATCCCCTCTTAATTTCAAAATAAGTAATGCAACTGATAAAGATACTTTTTCTTTGAGCTTTGACATCTTCAATTTTTTGATAAATTTCAAGATTACGCTTAATTAGTATCTAACAAATAACTCATAATTACCTATTTACGCTTAATTGCTTCATCGAAAATAGCCATTTGTTCAGGAGTAAAATTGCCGCCAATTTTTGACAGGATTTCTGTGGACATAATAAAGCTACAATGCTCTTTCAATTCTGCCTCTGACATAGTGTTAAATTCCTCAAAAGGTAAATTTTTCTCAAATAATTCAACCAAATGTTTCACTATTTCTGAATAATTAAGTTCCTCTTTAAAGAAAGGGCGGTCTTCCATTAAAATAGAAACAACTTGCTCAATTCTCTTAATCATTGATTTTTGTCTGACATCAGTTGATAACATACTTAGGTCTCCAGTAAATTTTCAATAATATTTATCAACTGCCAATATATCAAGTTTCTCGTGGTTATGCAACATCGTGAGTTCGATCTCGAATAGATCCGGGTAACGGTGTCTTGAGTGGGATGTATCACCATTCTCATCGGATGGTGGTTTCTGCCATGTCCAACCTGTTTGGGGTGAAGATGTCTTTATGGTTAAAAGACGCCAAGGGACGCACCTTGTCAGACGAGGACATATCACACTATCCTTATGATAGTAGTAACCTGAGCCGAAACCATGAAAACAATTAGTTTTAAAACCCATGTAGGAGAAGATGGAACATTACAAATATCTTTACCGCCTGAACTTAAAAACACAGATTTAGAAGTTACCTTAGTTGATCAGCCAATATCTCTAAAAGAACAAGAAGAAAAAACTACATTTAGCCAATGGCAAGAAGGCTTATTTGAAGAAGTAATTGGCGGTTGGGAAGGTGAATTATTAGTAAGAGAAAAACAGCCAGATTATGAGGAAAGAGCGATCGAGAATGATTAAGGATAAAAATCAGCAAACCTATAGAGACCCTAGTATTGTCGGTTATTATGCCCAATTAACCGCACTACAGCCAGCAGAAAAGACAATTTTAACTCTGCTGCAAGAGCGTTTATCAACCATGAAAATGCTTGATTTAGGGGTAGGTGCGGGACGGACTACGAAGTATTTTGCCCCTCTTGTGGGAGAATATATCGGTGTTGATTATTCTACGGAAATGATCGCCGCTTGTCGTCAAAAATTCCCCCATTTAGTCTGGCAAGTGGCCGATGCTAGAAATCTAGAACAATTTGCGGATAATTATTTTGATTTTATTCTCTTTAGTTTTAATGGCATTGATTATATTTCCCCTGCTGACCGTTTTCTAGTTTTAGAGGAAATTAGCCGCATCGGTAAAACTGGCGGTTATTTTTGCTTTTCTAGTCATAATCTTCAGGGAATTATCCCAGAATTCGATTGGAAAAAAAAGATTAGTTTCAATCCTTTTAGTAGCTATGTAAATTTAGTCCTCTGGGTGATTTTGCGTGCCTGTAATCCCTCTCTTAGCTACCAACAGTTATTGACTGCTGACTATGCAATTATTCGGGATGAACCCCATAATTTTCGTCTGCAAAATTATTACGCCACCCCCAAAGAACAATTAAGACAGTTAAGGTCTTACTTTCAAGAGATTAAAATTTATTCTTGGAAAACCGGTCAGGAAATTAAGAGCGAACAAGAGTTAAATACTAATCTTGATCATTGGCTTTATTATCTCTGTGTTCTTCCCTAATATTATCCCGCTTTTTTGGGGGATATTGAAGTAATGCTTGGGCAAGATAATGACCGGTGTAGGATTGTTCACATTTAGCCACGGTTTCCGGTGTTCCCACCGCGATTAATTCTCCTCCCTTATCCCCTCCTTCCGGTCCCAAATCAATAATCCAATCGCTACAGCGAATCACGTCGAGATTGTGTTCGATGACGATAATCGAATTACCTTTATCGACCAATCTTTGTAACACATCTAAGAGATGATGCACATCATAAAAAGATAAACCCGTAGTCGGTTCATCGATCAAATATAGGGTTTTTCCCGTGGCCCGTCGGGATAATTCGGCCGCTAATTTCACCCTTTGCGCTTCCCCACCGGATAAAGTGGGGGCGCTTTGACCGAGTTTACAGTATCCTAAACCCACATCCACGAGAGTTTGTAATCTGGTGGTGGCCCGGGGGACATTTTCAAAGACTTTTAATGCTTCCTCGATCGTCATATCTAAGACATCGGCGATCGAATACCCTTTATACTTAACCTGTAGGGTTTCGCGATTGTAACGCGCTCCTTTACACACATCACACTGCACATAGACATCGGGGAGAAAATTCATCTCGATGACGTTTACCCCTTGGCCTAGGCAAGCTTCACAGCGTCCTCCCTTAACATTAAAAGAAAACTGCCCCGCTTTGTAACCCCTAGCTTTTGCTTCGATGGTTTCGGTGAAAATCTCGCGAATAATGTCAAAAACCCCCGTATAGGTGGCAGGATTTGACCGAGGAGTGCGTCCTATCGGTGATTGGTCGATGACAATTACTTTGTCAACCGCGTCCAATCCTTCCACTTTGTCTAACTCTTTGGGGAAGGGAGTTAAACGGGTTAAATGATGTTGTAAAGCTGGATATAATAACTCATTAATTAGGGTGGATTTGCCTGAACCAGATACTCCCGTAATCGAGACTAATTTTCCTAAAGGAATCGTTACATCGATATTTCTTAGGTTATTTTGATGGCAATTTTTTAAAACTAAAGCATTACCATTTCCATGCCTTCTTTGGGGAGGAGTTTCAATAACTTTGCGTCCCGATAGGTAGGCCCCTGTTATCGATTTTTTGGACTTTAAAAGGGTTTTAAAACTGCCTTGACAGATGATTTCTCCGCCATGAATCCCCGCTTTCGGACCGATATCGACCACATAATCGGCTGCCCGAATCGTTTCTTCATCGTGTTCGACGACGATTAAAGTATTACCTAAATCTCGCAATCTTTGCAAGGTTTCTAACAGTTTACTATTATCTCTTTGGTGTAATCCGATGCTAGGTTCATCGAGAACGTATAAGACTCCCGTTAATCCTGAACCGATTTGAGTGGCTAATCGAATTCGTTGGGATTCTCCCCCAGATAAAGTCATCGCCGGTCGATCGAGGGTAAGATAATCTAATCCCACATCGATTAAAAATTGTAGTCTCGCTTTGATTTCTTTCAGGGCCAATTCTCCAATTAATGCCTGTCTTGGGGTTAGATGACAATCATTAATTCTCTGCAAACAATCCCGAATGGGAACTCTGGTAAAATCCGTGACCGTATATTGTCCTAAACGTACCGATAAAGCTTCCGGTTTTAATCTTTTTCCGTGACAAACTTCACAGGTTTGGTTAACAATATATTTCTCTAGTCTTTGTTTAATAACTTCCGAGGTGGTTTCTTGATAATTCCTATCTAAGATATTGATAACTCCCGCAAATTCTCGATAGTAACCGCGGCCAGTATCGTAACGGTAATCATCTTCAAAATAGATCGGTTCTTTACTCCCATAGAGAATGATATCTTGCTGGGTTTTTGTTAGTTTCTGCCAAGGGGTTTGAATTTCAAAACCTAAAGCTTGCCCTAAACCGTAGAGGAGAGAAAGATAGTAGGAGTTATCCTTATCTGACCAGGGGGCAATAGCGGAATAAACCGGTTGTTTTGGGTCTGGAATGACTAAATCTGCCGAAAATTTCCGTAAACTGCCCAATCCGTGACAGTTGGGACAAGCACCATAGGGAGAATTAAAAGAGAATAAACGGGGGGATAATTCCTCCATAACTGCCCCGTGTTCGGGACAGGCAAATTTCTCGGAAAAGACAATTTCTTTGGTAACTTCGGGATTATCTTCGTTATTCTCATCGAGAATTTCCACAATCGCTACACCATCGGAATGCTTTAAACAAGTGGTTAAAGAATCCACTAATCTTTCCTGTAAACCCTCTTTTTTGATCAGGCGATCGATAACAATTTCAATATCATGAAAATGTTTTTTATCTAACTCGATGCCCTCGGATAATTCTACTACCTTGCCGTCAATCCGCACCCGGGCAAAGCCTTGGGAGGCCAAACTAGAGATTAATTGCTTATGGGTGCCTTTTTTGCCGCGAATTACCGGGGCCAAGATTTGAAATCGGGTTTTCTCGGCTAATTCCATCACTCGATCGCACATTTGATCGATGGTTTGGGGGGCAATATTGCGATCGCAATGGGGACAATGGGGTTCACCAGCACGACCGAACAATAAACGCAAGTAATCGTAAATTTCCGTAACAGTTCCCACACTAGAGCGGGGATTGTGGGAAGTGGATTTTTGGTCAATGGAAATAGCCGGACTTAAACCCTCGATCGCATCCACATCGGGTTTATCTAATTGTCCTAAAAATTGCCGCGCGTAGGCGCTGAGGGACTCCACATAGCGGCGCTGTCCCTCGGCAAAAATGGTGTCGAAAGCGAGGGAAGATTTGCCCGATCCCGAAACTCCGGTAAAAACAATCAACTGATTGCGGGGTAATTCGAGATCAACATTTTTGAGATTGTGTTGTCGTGCGCCACGGATACGGATTGAGTCAGTTTGAGCCATCGGACGGTGCCAAGTAGTCCTTAACAATCATAGCCTTGATAAATGGGTTTCAGCTACTTAGAAAACGAGTCTTCTATCATATCAGAAGATTCTCGGGGATAAACCGATCTTTCAAGAAACTCGCGCATATCTCGATCGGCCGCAGGACAAAAGCTATGACTCGCTTCTTCTTCTAAATGGGCTAAAACTGGGCAATTAATCCGATAATCTGGTTCTTTTGACCGTTCTAGCCGCAATTCGTACACTTGTTTTTCCAGTTGTTCGATGCGGTCCACCAAAGCGCGAATAGCCACCGCTTCCGAGTCGGGTAAATCACCGTGTTCGAGGGGTTCCACCCGCGTCCCGGCCCGATAGATTAAACGACCGGGTACACCAACAACGGTACAATCGGCAGGAATATCGCGCAGCACCACAGAACCAGCGCCGACGCGAACGTTATTACCCAGATAAATATTACCTAAAACCTTAGCCCCAGCGCCGACGACCACATTTTCCCCTAGAGTCGGGTGACGTTTACCGCTTTCTTTCCCCGTCCCTCCTAAGGTAACTCCTTGATAGATGAGGGCATAATCACCGACAATGGCGGTTTCTCCGATGACAACTCCCATGCCATGGTCGATAAAAACACCCTGACCAATTTGGGCGCCGGGGTGAATTTCGATACCGGTCAGAAAACGGGCAAGATGGGAAATTAAACGGGGAATAAAGGGAATCCCGATCTGATATAGCCAATGGGCGAAGCGATGGCACAGTAAAGCCTGTAATCCAGGATAACAAAACAGTACCTCTAACCAGTTACGGGCAGCGGGGTCACGTTCAAAAATGATCTTGAAATCGGCTAGGAGAGTAGATAACACGAGTCTTGATTCCATATTGATCGAGCTTATACTAAACCATGTTATCACTCCGGTAAATGAGCCGTTCAACTAAAAAGCGAGCGAGTAACCCGTTTTCCTAGTTCGCTTTTACTGTTCTCGGCCAAATTTTGAAGATATCCTTAATTTCTCTCCTGTTTAATCTTCCTTTAACTTGAGTCTGAAAAAATGCGATTGTTTAGCCTTTTTTTGCAGGTTTTCAGCTAAAAATATGATTCATGCTATCTATCGTCACCATGGGAAATTTTTATTAACCTTGCTGTCAATTGCTGGCAGTGTCAACATTGTTACCGAATCGGCCTCAGCTTTAAATATCACGCGATTGAGCAGTCTTGGCAATAGTACAACTGCTGCTAATAACTTCGGGGCAGAAATTCCCGCTTATGACCCCGCTAGTCGCAAATTATTCCTGACCGGTCCGAATAATCGTCTAGATATTGCCGATATCAGCAATCCCGCTAGTCCAATTCCCTTACCATCGATCGATCTTAGCTCCTACGGTGCGGGGGTTAACAGCGTTGCCATCAAAAATGGTATCGTGGCCCTGGCCATGGAAGCTAATCCGATTACCAATAACGGCAGTGTAGTATTTTTCGATACTAATGGTGTCTTTCAGAGTCAGGTGACTGTGGGCGCTTTACCAGATATGTTAACCTTTACTCCTGACGGTAATCGGGTTTTGGTCGCTAACGAGGGGGAACCAGCTAATGGTGTCAATCCCGATGGTTCCGTTAGTATTATTGATCTTAGTGCTGGTGTTCTCAATCCCACCGTCAACACTGCTACCTTTACCAGTTTTAATGGTCAAGAGAACACTTTCAGAAGTCAGGGAGTCCGTATTTTTCCCGGTCAAACGGTTTCCCAAGATGTGGAACCGGAATACATCACCGTTTCCGACGATGGAACCACTGCATGGGTGTCTCTACAGGAAAATAATGCTATTGCAATAGTCAATATTGTTAACGCTCAAGTCACCAGTATTTTACCCCTAGGAGCCAAAAATTTTAACGCACCGGGTAATGGTTTGGATCCTAGCGATCGAGATGGGGTAGTATTTGGAGGAGCGGCTAATTCCCCAGCAGTGAGAATTAATAATTGGCCGGTTTTTGGCTTATATCAGCCGGATACGATCGCCACCTTTACCATCGCTGGACAAAACTATTTAATTACTGCCAATGAAGGGGATACTAGAGATGAGGCCGGACGAGTTTCTACTCTAACTTTAGACCCCAATGCTTTCCCTAATGCGGCCCAATTGCAATTAGCCCAAAATCTCGGACGTTTAGATGTTTCCACCATCGACGGACTCAATGGCCAAGGTCAATATAGCCAACTTTTTGCCTATGGTGGTCGTTCTTTTTCGATTTGGAATGTCACTAATGGACTGTCCCAAGTCTTCGATAGTGGCGATGATTTTGAACAAATTTTAGCGGCTTTTTCGGCAACTCCCCTAACTGCTAGTATTTTTAATTCCGATGGTACTCCTAGCAGCTTCGATAGTCGTAGCGATAACCGCGGGCCAGAACCGGAAGGTTTAGCAGTGGGAACTGTGGGTAATCGTCTCTATAGTTTTGTGGGAATAGAAAGGGCTGGCGGTTTCATGGTTTATGATATCACCAACCCTAGTAATCCTTTGTTCACTAATTATATCAACGATGGGCAATTGGGAGATCGCTCTCCCGAAGGATTATTATTTATCCCGGCTGCCGATAGTCCCAATGGTACTCCCTTGTTAATTGTTGCCCATGAAGTGAGTCGCAATGTGGCGATTTATTCCGTTGAACCCGTACCCGAACCTAGCGCAGTTTTAGGATTAGTAACCCTCGGACTAGCTGGCTATAGTTTGAAAAAAAGAGGGAATTGCTAATCACATCCCGTAAAATGGTAGCGCCTCCGACCAATGGGGGCGTTTTCCTGTTTGCCAGTCCAAATAGGCTAAATCGAGGATAGCGGGGGCATTTATGCCTAAATAATTGGGTGTAGCTAATCTTTGATAGGGAATAGTTAAGTTTTCTAAAGTGCGCTGCCATTGTTCCGGAGTCATCAGACTATCAGCTAAATAAACCCGATTACCCCGATAGATGCCCACATACAATTGTCCCCTAGTGGCGGGCATTTCTAGGGCTAGATGGGTATCGACGGGGTAAAAATGCCGTTGTGACCAAGCAAAGGCCGCTAAACTGGAGACGGTAAAAATCGGTAGCTGTAATTGTTGTGCTAGGGTTCTAGCGGTGACTATACCGATGCGGGTACTGGTAAAGCTGCCCGGCCCCTTAGCGGCGGCGAGAAAGGCTAAATCTGCCCATTTTTGCGGAGCCAGGAACTGTTTTAGATAGGGGTGGAATAGGTTCGATAAATCCCTGTCTAAGTCCCAAGTTTGTTGACGACTATCATCGCGGAAATTAGAGAGGGCCAGTCCTAGTTGGGGACTGCTGGTATGCAAGGCTAATCCATAGACAGGGGAAGACAAGTCAATCTTTCTGTATCAGTAAGTTTTTATGGGTCGCCTGGGATTCGAACCCAAGACCAATCGGTTAAAAGCCGAGTGCTCTACCGCTGAGCTAGCGACCCGTTTCGTGTTCTGCACACGATTTATCAATATAACATCTTATCGGGGCTAAGTCAAGGGGAAATTTAAATTTGATTGACTCGCATTTCTATGATCGCCTCGCGGCTACTCTGGGGGTCTAAGTAGGTCAAATGTTCGCCTGTGTTGAGGGCGTTGCGGGGGGCGCTCCAAGGTTCGAGACAGATATAATTTTTATCTTTCAGGGTCCAAAAAACTAGGGTTGTATAGAGATCGTCGTAACCGAGGACAATTTGACGCTGATGATAGGAATCACTAAAACTACTTTGATGGCGCGTAATTTGCGGAAAAGCAGCATCAATTTCTTCGAGATTAAAGTCAAAGTTGCCAGAGTAGGAATGGAGGGTCTTCGTGCGTTGGTCGAGGTATTGGGAGGAGGGAATATCAAAGGATAATCGGGTTTTATCGTTGACTTGAAAGTAGGGATGGAAGCCGATAGAAAAGGGCATTTTTTCGGGGGAAAGATTAATAACTTTTTGGTGAATTTTGAGGCTGTTTCCTTGCAGTTGATAGGTAAAGATTAATTGAAAATCAAAGGGATAGACTTGACGAGTGGCTTCATTACTGTTTAATTCTAGGGTTAAACTAGCGGCGGTTTCGCTGCTTTGTTTGCTCACTTGCCAGGGTAAATCACGAGCAAATCCGTGTTGTTTAAGGCTATAGTTTCGGCCTTGGTGTTGATAGGTATTATTGGGTAAGTTGCCACAGATAGGGAATAAAATCGGAACTCCTCCGCGCACACTGAGGTTAGGATCTTTGAATCTTTCTGTGTCCAGATATAAAATATCTTCTCCGCAAATTTGCCAACGGGTGATGATTCCTCCCCTAGCGGGAACCACTTCCAGATAAGCGTCAGCTTCTTCATCCTTGAGACAATAGGTAAGATATTGATTTTGGTTTTGAGTGATAGTAAAGGTCATATCAGTTATCAGTTATCAGTTATCAGTTATCAGTTATCAGTTATCAGTTATCAGTTATCAGTTATCAGTTATCAGTTATCAGTTATCAGTTATCAGTTATCGGTACAGCTGACTAAAAAGCTGATTGCTAACATAGAACGTAGGTTGGGTTGAAGCATGAAACCCAACACCCGCTCATGTTACGCTACCACTAACCCATCCTAACAAATAATTGTGCCTCCCTACTTAGCTTAACCAATGAGGTTTTAGATTCGGCCCTTGTGAATAAGCTGAGATAGCCTAGCTTGAGATGAAAATTTGAGTAAGAAAATAGGCAATGGCGGCGCTACCAATCGGTACAGTGAGATTATCTATACCTAGTTTCGAGAAAGTTTCTAGAATAGTAGCTCCGATCGCTGTTAATAAAGATACTAAAATAATTGGCGGATTCATGCCATTAATAAAAGATAAAATAATCAAGCTGACTAAAAAGCTGACTCCTAACATAGTCAGGGAACCTTCCAGACTTTTGCCACTGCCGAAAATTTTGTAGGGATGTTGACCAAAATTTTGTCCGACTAGGGCTGCTAATCCGTCTCCTAACGCCATAATTAAAATACCCATTGCTGCGTATTCGGGGTGAGAAATTGGCCAAAAATAAGCCACGAGAACACCGATACTAACAGCATAAAAAAAAGTTCCCCAACTGCGGCGACCGACACTATTAAGACTGGGTAAAATGGGGAAAAAATAGGATAGGATAGCGATAGTTGCCGCTAGGATGGCCGCACTTATTCCCACCCAAGCGGGGATATTTAACCACCAGGCCAAAAGGATGACGTTTCCCGTGCCAATGTGGACAACTTTGCGGGTAATTTCGCCATCGGTACTGAAAACCCTTTTTAATTTTTCAGCGATCAGAATCAGAACAACTAGGTAACAGGCGACTAAACCGATCGAAAATAGGAGAGAGTGGGATAGTTCCACGTGGCAAAAGCGAAAATTGACTATCTATTAGTTTAGGCGATCGAGGTGACATTGATGAAAGGAATTTTTATTGGCTTAATTGAGGGATATCGACGGTTTATTTCGCCGCTATTTCCCCCTTCCTGTCGTTTTCAACCCACCTGTTCCCAGTATGCCATGGAAGCGATCGAGCGCTTTGGTGTGCTGCGGGGTTCTTGGTTAGCAATTAAGCGCATTCTCCGTTGTCATCCCTTTCACCCCGGAGGTTACGATCCCGTGCCTCCCTGTCACCACAAGCACGATTAAAAGCCACAGCAGTTATCTCAATGGTGAGATAAGAAGTTTTCGTTTTGGGGATTCAGGAGTCAATACCAAATTAGGTTATACTTCATTTTTGGGGTAAAGTCTGTAAAACTCTTGATATTTTTAGACCCGTTGATGACCGCCTATTTTCTTTGGGGGAAACGCTCGATATCGGCGATACCATAAAAGATGATCTGTTTATCTTTTAAACGTAGTCTATCGACCCTTAATTGAGTACCATCGAGGGCAAATTTATCTAAATCCATGAGGTTGTTAACGTGGCTGATTAAAGCTTCTCCTAAAGCTTTCGATCTTTCGTCGCCTTGGTAAACCACCTCGACAAATTGAATTTTTCGCCGTTCTTCCACAACCACAGCAGTGGTCATTTCTAGAAGAATTGGTTCTTCTTCTCCCAATTTAATTAGACTTTTCAGAGTTAAAGTTTTGTCGTCATTGAGAATTAATTCCGTGTTCTGACAGTGAATTGATTTACCTTCGTACTCTAATCTTTGCAGTTTTTCGACAATAAAAGGTGTATTAAAAGAGGTGGTTAAGTCTTCTTCCGTTAAAACTACCCGCAAAGTGGCCCGCGTCGGTTGACGGAGTTTCACCTGTCCGGTAAAAATGGCACTAAAATCGATCGCCACCGCTTGCACATACAATTCCATGGCTTCGATGCGTAGGCCATTGTACATGAGCATCGACTGACCGATAAAGTCAAAACCGTCGATACTGCCTTGCAGTAATTTGGCTACGGGTTCGGCGCGGACAGTCGCTGTCAGCTTGCCTGTGCGTTTGAATAATGCAGCGATCGCAGCACTCACCACTTTACTGATGAGTTGATCGCCGCTCTGATTGGGAAAAGGTAAGCTACCAAACACGCCTGCTGTCATATCTCTCATAGGTGGGACTATAACGATCTTAACATTATTTAAAGTTTCTTTACATATCGTTTTATTAATGAAGATGATAAGCAATCTGTATGATTCTGTAGAGGTTATAAATTTTTAGCGGTCTATCCCGTGCGAGGGGATAGGATAGAAAAGTGCTACTATCCCAGTGATATAGCGTTTTTCACTTAGAAAATCGGGGTTAAAAACGTGGTTGCCATTTCAGATCAACAACAGTTAGCCGCTACCCACAACCACAGCGATCGAGTGGCGGTATTATTGATGGGATACGGGGAAGTGGAGAGTTATGAGGACTTTGCCAACTATAATGAACAGGCCTTAAATCTGCTGACGGCTAAGTTCGCTCCTGTACCGACTTGGGTTTATCCTCCCCTAGCGAAATTATTGGCTATATTTGACCTGCACGAATGGCAGCACCAGCATAATCACTTTATTTCCCCCCATAACCACATTTTCGAGCATCAAAGACAGGAAATCGAGCGCAATTTACAGGCAAAATGGGGTAATCGGGTGGAGGTATTCAAAGCGTTTAACTTCTGCGCGCCTTTTTTACCGGCACAGGTGTTAACGGAAATCCGCGAGCGGGGATTTGAGAAAATTTTGATCTATCCTCTCCTCGTGGTTGATTCTATCTTTACCAGTGGCATTGCCATCGAACAAGTTAACAAAGCTTTAGCTCAAGGACAAACGGGGGAACATTGGGTCAAAGGATTGCGCTATATTCCCTCGTTTTATAACCAACCCGCTTATATAGAGCTAATGGCGCGGTTAGTGGAGGAAAAAATCGCGGCCGAGGTAGCTAGTAGCTGTCTTCCCTCGCAAATTGGCATTATTTTAATGAATCACGGTTGTCCCCACGAAGCTAAGGGATTTACGTCGGGAATCGATGAAAGTCAAGCTTTATACGAGTTAGTCCGGGAAAAATTAATCTATCGTTATCCCTTGATTTCTGTGGGTTGGTTAAATCACCAAACCCCTTTAATTAAATGGACGCAACCGAATGCAGAGTTAGCGGCGAATAATTTAATTGAATTGGGGGCCAAAGCTTTAATTTTCATGCCGATTGGCTTTGCTACGGAAAATCACGAAACTTTACTGGATGTGGAGCATATTATCGAAGCTTTACGCCGCAAACACGACCAGGTTAATTA
This sequence comes from Microcystis sp. BLCC-F209, assembly GCF_041928595.1. NCBI lineage: Bacteria > Bacillati > Cyanobacteriota > Cyanophyceae > Chroococcales > Microcystaceae > Microcystis > Microcystis sp. BLCC-F209. Next base: position 16,561 of record NZ_JBHFLL010000081.1, on the reverse strand, counting down.
TGTGCAGATGGCCTGTGTCAACGATAACCCCGAATTTTGCCAGATGGTCGCCGATTGGGCCCGGGAACATATCGAAGCTTTGCTATCACAAGAGGCTTTATCTGTCAATAGTTCTGTAACAATTCCTCACATTCATTCCGATCACCATCATCACCACGGACACCACCATCATCATTAAGCTTGGACGGCGAAAATCAGTCCTACCACTTGTCACCGTTGGAAGTATAATCTATAATTGTGCTTTCCTGGGTACGTAGCTCAATGGATAGAGCATCCGCCTTCTAAGCGGACGGTTGTAGGTTCGATCCCTACCGTACCCGTTATTGCCGATTAGGGATTGGAAATTCTCTCCTATCGTACCGGGGACAATCGCTTTGATACGGTGAGCGTCGAATTAGGTCAGTTGAATCCCGTCGGTTGATATTAATTGTGTTTAATTTAGTTGGCGATCGAGTTGAGGATCAGTCAAGGGAGAAGGCAAAGGCGAATCAGACATACTGCGTCACAATATCTCACGGAATGAGGATATACAGCCTGAGAAGGAGTAAAACAAGAGAAACTACCTGAAACTCCTTCTTCTGTGCATCCCTCTATTTAATAGTTTGCCCTCTTTGCAATAGCCTTTCTCGTCTCTTTTGACGGGATTCTGTTTCCAGTTGGGCGAGTATATCGTCTAAAAAAAGATTATAAAGCTCAATCTGGCGGTTAGTTTCGCGTAAGCTTTCAAGACATTGTTTTCTCGTTGCTTCATCGGGATAGGAGGTGCGGTAAGTCATCATAAGTTCCATTGCCTCTTTACTTCATCAACACTAGCACTAACAGCATCCACACTGGCTGTTCCTTGCAAAATCGCTCTTTCTAACATCTCTAGCATCGTATTTGAGAGAGTCGGCTGCTCTTGTAAAATTCTCAGCAGGATATTATTAATTCGGGAGTAGGAATTAGTTATCCTCTCTCTGGCATTAGATAATTCTTCTAATTCTGATAATGTCCGTTCATTTTCCCCATATTCTGTAAAAAGTTGCCATTCCGTTGCCGATGCGTACTCTATCTGATCCGCTAGTTGACGCAGTAGATCAAAAATGCTCGCTAAGGTTTCCTCCGGTAATGTAGCCATATTCAATTATTTCTATTATCCCCAGTCTATCATCTGGTTGGTACGAGGTAATCCTGTTTAATTTAGTTTGCGATCGAGTTGAAGCGCAGTCAAGGGAGAAGGCAAAGGCGAATCAGACATACTGCGCCACAATATCTCACGGAATGAGAATAGTTCGCCTGAGAAGCAGTAAAACAGGGAAAAGAAAGCGATCGCTAGTGAGAGAGATATATAACTTAAAATTTGTGACGCGATCACGACAAAGCAGAATTAATAGTTCCAGTGGTTCAGGGAAATGAACTGATTAGCAAGAGGGACGTTAGCCGTTTCAAGATTGGCGATCGCATTGACAATTGCCTTAAAACTCATTTTCTTTGAGGGATTTGCCTCTTGATAAATTGCCAAAATTCCGGGATGGTGGGAATCCGCAGCATGGAGAGACTGAAAGTCACGGCAGTTAAGTAGGTGGGTGGAATTAAATATAAAATGAACATAGGTTGGGTTGAAGCATAAAACCCAACGCCCGCATGGGTTACGCTACCGCTAACCCATCCTACAAATAATTGTGCCTACCTACTTAAGAGTCAACAGAATGCGATCGGCATTTCTAGCATAGTCCAGAACTATGAAATCTGGGTGACTCATCAGACCAGCTTCGTTAACTGTAATTACTTCATGTCCAGCCTGTCGTAGCAATTTCACCAACACTTTATCTTGGGCATCTTCATCAATGAGTAACTTTAGGAACCCAGGGCTACTCCTCTCGCTTCTAGGTAACGACGTTCTGCGTCCGCTTCCTGCTGCAACAGTTCTTGATGAGTTTGGCAGTATTCAATTGCTTCGAGAACGGCGGCTAAGGGTAATTCTTTGCTGTCGGCGACTTCTTCAGGAGTCATTTTGTTGACAATCATATCTGACCAGACATCAAAAGCTTTCAGCCTCCTACCTTGAAAATAAAGCTGTTGTCGCCAGGAATGAGGACGTTTCTCTAAATACTGCCATTGAGTTTTTGCCGCGTTGGTGGTCATGCTGATGCCTTGATCAAAGCTGGTATCCCTAGTTTATCAGCTACAGAAGCAGCGCACCGTCGAAGGCGGCTCTCTTCGAGATCGCACTAACCCAATGTTGTTTGGTGTTGTAACCCAATCGGATTCAGAAAATCCTATCTTCCTGTTTTTTAACCTCAGCAAGATCGTAATTCATCTGGAGGCGCAGCCAGAAAGCAGGGGTGCTACCGATTGTCTTTGACAAACGCACAGCCATTTCCGGGGAAATCCCCGCCTTGCCATTGATTAGGTTAGATAGTCTAGAGCGTGACACGTTCAGCATTTTTGCCGCAGCCGTAACGGTCAATTCAAGCTCTTCAATCGAACTTTTGACAATTCTGCCCGGATGTACGGGATTTTTCAGGGTCATCATGTTTTTTCCCTCAATGATAATCTACAAGGTCAATGTCGAGAGCGTTTCCATCTTCAGCCATCACCCATCCTCAAAATCCCCAAATCACTGAAAATCCTTATGCTGACAAGGAAGTAGTGCAGATACCAGCGTAAGCCATGAGGGAGAGGAATGTAAAGATTTATTAAATATAGAGAAATTGCGGCATGAGATATGATCGATATGGTTGCCTATTAGTCTAAGTCAAATGAACATTGAACAAGTTATCATTAAAAACCTAAGAAAACTTCCCTTAGAAAAACAACAAGAAGTGTTATCCTTCACCGAATCTCTCACCTCAAGAATTTCCCTCCCTTCCCCAGATTATAGTCTTACTCCCCAGGAAAAAGCTCAAAAATGGCAGAAAGTAATCGCTAAACTTCCTAAAACAAGTGCGAATTTACCTGATGAAGCTTTACACCGTGACACTATGTATGAAGACTAATGACTCAATATTTACTGGATACTAACATTTTGCTTCGGGCGGCTGATACGTCTTCAGCAACTTATTCTCTTGCTAATAATGTAATTACTCAAATCGTCGAAACAGCTAATGAATGTGTTATTATTCCTCAAGTTTTAATTGAATTTTGGGTAGTTGCAACCCGCCCCCTTGATGTTAATGGTTTAGGTTGGACTCCAGCACAAGCTACAAATTATGTCAATGATTTATTAGATAACTTTACATTAATTGCAGAAACGCCGGATATTTTTCCCCTTTGGTTTCAATTAGTCACCATCTACAACATTAAAGGAAAACGCACTCATGATATTAGGCTTCTTGCTGTTATGAAAGCTTCTAACATTACCCATTTATTAACCTTTAATCCTGATGACTTTATCCCTATTCCCAATATTACCATCGTTCATCCTCAAGATTTCATTAATTCCCAATAATTAGGCAGCAAATCCGACATACCGCACCACAATCCCTCACGGAAGTGGATAGTTCACCTGAAAAGGGGAAAAACAGGGAAAAACACCTGAGACTCCTTCTTCTGTGAATCACTGTCTTATGGCGAAAGGAGAAACAGCAGTCTAGAAAAGAGTTCTGGTATTATTTATAGACATCGCCGCGAGGTTTAATAGTTGTAATGATCTATAGATTGTTGTCTCTATCTTCAAAAAACAACACTCGATACTTACCTACTCGCAATCTTAGTTCATCTCTTCCGTAAAGGGGTTTAATATCTAATTTTGTAGAATCCGAAATCAAAGTATCCAAAGCTTCAAGAAGACGAATTTGATCATTTTTAGGCATCCTTTCTAAGGAGCGTTCTGCTTGTCTAAGTAGAATATAATCAGCCAAGTTTATCTCCAAATAATTTGTATTTTAATTCTGTTGAAGTGATTCCAGTATCTCGACCGGATAAATAATCTTGCCATGCTGCTTGGCTTTCAGCAAGTTCTTCGGCTGGAATGATCTCATCGTCATCTTTTGGCGCTACGGTCGGCTTGATGATAGTTTTTAAATCCTCTAAAAGTCGCAACTTATCCGTAAGGGGAAGATTCTCTATTTGGCTGAGGATTTCATAGTAAGTTGTCATAGACCTTGATCGTATCAGATAATCCGAACACACCTCAAATAATACCACATCCAGATACTAACCAAAAATGGTAAAAGCGGTGGGCTGTTCACAACCGACTTGGTTCTGCGGTTTCTTTATCGGGATTAAGAGAGAAATATAAAAATTTATTAAATTGTATCAAAAAATACAATTGTGGGGGGGGAATGTGTATTGTTGTCTTTGCTGACCCTTTAGGGTTAGGTAAAACTGCTGGTTAACTTGGCTGCTAGAAAAGCGATCGTATCAATTTACTCTTTGCCAACTTTGCCAAAAAACAGTTAAATCCCACTAACAACTTCAATGTCTTGAGGCATCTATCATGGTATTCATTAAACTTGTCAAAAATTCTATTGGGGGAGCCGTACTTATCAGTTTGGCAACAATAGGTACTGCTAATGCTCTTCAAATTACACCTATCAGTTATGATATGGAAAATGGAGGCGGCTCTAGATACTGGGACAAGAAATATAATGGCACTGGAAACACGTCGCTAGATTATGCTCCTCTCAGCGGAGGAGTTGGAGATCTAACTGATGGTATAATTCCTACACAAAACTGGAATCTTGTAGAAGTTGCAGACGGTACAGGACCTTATGTTGGTTGGCTAGACCGGAATCCTGTCATTAATTTTAACTTTGCTGGCACAGTCAGGATAAACTCAGTTACTGTCCATGTGGATGACTCAAATGGTACTGGTGCTGTTTCCGTACCGCAAAGTATATTATTAAGTATGGGTGGCTCTAATTACAATTCGGGAATTCTTACTGATCCGCCTGGTGCAGCGCCAACATCCTATACTTTTTCAGGATTAAATTTTAGTGGTAGTTCCCTACAACTTACTCTAAATCCAAGCAATCGGTGGGTCTTTGCCAGCGAAGTTACTTTTGATGGCGAACTTTTGGGTGTCCAACCAGTTCCCGAACCCACTTCTACTTTAGGCTTCCTCGCTCTCGGCACTATCGGCGCAGGTGCAACCCTGAAGCGCAAACTAAAATCATCCAAACCATCAGAAAAAGAAACCACAAAAGTAGGCTAAATTGCCCACTAAAATACCATAAATGCCCCTTCATTCAGTCAGTTGAGGGGGTATTTTTTGTCTATTGTGTATTGTCTATTATTTAATTGTTGCTAACTAATTGACAACAAGAGGGTTTTTTATGGTAAAATAGTTGGCCTAGTGTAAATATAGTAAAAGTTGAAATGTCTGTCACCCATATTAATAATCTTCAAGACCAGATTTTGCAAAGTATTAAGACTTTACCGCTAGAAAAACAGCAAAAAGTCCTTGAATTTGTCAAATCCTTACAAAGAAATTCACGTTTTCAGAAATGGGACAATATTTCAGATACAGAAGCACAATCGTTACAAAATGAATTTGCTCAAGAGGATATTAGCTTTTCAGAAAGTATTTTACCCGATTATTTATCTCACCTTGAACAAGAGGATAAGGAATAAATGCGAGGCGATATTTATCTAGCTGATTTGAATCCGAGTCGTGGTTCAGAACAAGCTGGTATTCGACCTGTTATTATTGTCCAACATAACAATATTGATCGCTTCACTAGCACTGTTGTTGTAATTCCATTAACCAGTAATTTACGTCGCGCACAAATTCCCGGAACAATGGTTATTCCCGCAGGACAAGGATGCTTAAATCAGGAATCAGTAGCCTTATGTTATCAAATTGTTGTTATTGATAGACAACGACTTCAGAGACAGTTGGGGACACTTTCTTCTAGTTATTTACAGCAATTGGAAGAGGCGATGCGATACACATTAGATTTAACAAACACTAATATGAATGTTTAATTAGTTTAATTTTCTGTCTGGAAAACTTGAACTTTAAGTCTCCTGGTAGTCAGTACACTCGGCGCAGTTTCAACCCTGAAGCGTAAACTAAAACCATCCAAATCTACTGAAAAAGAAACCAGAAAAGTAGGCTAAATTGCTTCTAAAAATACTATAAATGCCTCTTCATTCAGTCAGTTGAGGGGGTATTTTTGGCATAACTCTCTCAATTCCCATAATTTCAAGGAGGATGGTTTATTTTTTCATCCGATATCTGCTACAATCTAAGATGACTGGTTATAGATGCTTTCAAGATGACTAAAACAGCAGAAACCCTCAAAATAGAACTTGCTCAACTTCCCGTACAAGATCGCGCTGAACTGGCTTACTTTCTCATCCATTCCTTAGATGAAGGTGTAGATGACAATGTTTTAGATGCTTGGGATAGAGAATTAACTCAAAGATTAGCCGAAATTTATGCTGGAACAGCCAAGGGTGAACCATCGGATAAAGTATTATTGGAATTACGAGAGAAATATTCGTGAAACCTGTTATTATTCACAGTGAAGCAAGACGAGAACTTGACAATGCTATTCAATATTATGAGAAGCAAAAGATAGGATTAGGGCTAGATTTACTATCTGAAATTGAACAAGCTCTCGAAAAAATTAAAATTAACCCTAATCTGGGAACAGCCCATACTATCGAAGGGATGCGCCGTTATCTCATTCGCCGTTTTCCTTACATCATCTTTTATGTAGAATTTGAAGCATCTATTTGGGTAGTTGCGATCGCAAATGGAAAACGTAAACCTGATTACTGGAAAAAGCGAAATTTAGAATAATCGAGATACTCAAACCTAAACTAAAACCCTCCCAATCCATCGAAAAAGAAACCAGAAAAGTAGGCTAAATTGCTTCTAAAAATACTATAAATGCCTCTTCATTCAGTCAGTTGAGGGGGTATTTTTGGCATAACTCTCTCAATTCCCATGATTTTAAGGAGTATGGTTTATCCTTTCATCCGCTATCTGCTACAATACAGATACAGGAAATAAAATTTTGATCAGTAGGGTAAAAGTCTTTTCCGTTATCTTAGAAGGTAAGCATCATGAAAAATTTAGAAGAAATTAAAGCGATTTTGGGTCAAGTTAAGTCCTTAGTAAAAGAAAAGTATCATGTCAGTGAATTAGGTATTTTTGGAGATTATGTAAAAGGAGAAGTGCAGGAAAATAGTGAAGTTAATATTCTGATAGATTATACAGAACCGCCTAGTTTACTGGATTTAGTAGATATGGAATATTATTTAAGTGATTTACTTAAGGTAAAAGCGGATGTTATCAGTAAAAATGGCTTAAAAGGAAGAAGGCGAGAAAGAATTTTATCCGAGGTTATTTATGTATGACGCAACGGGAATTTAGAGATTTCTTGCAAGACATTCTAGAGGCAATTTGTCAACTAGAAAAGATGACTCAGTATCTAAGCTTTGAAGAATTTTCAACTAAGATAGAAATCTTTCTTTCGGCAGTAAAATTAATTGAAATAATTGGGGAAGCAGTCAAAAATATTCCTGATGAAGTGAGAGTTAATTATCCTAATATTCCTTGGAAAAACATCGCAGGTATGCGGGATAAATTAGTTCATGAATATTGGGCAATTGATGAAAAAGTCGTCTGGAAAGTGATTCAAAACAATCTCCCCCAGCTAAAGAGAATCATTATTAGTATTATTGAGAAATTACAATAAATTTTCCTGCCTCTCTGGTGTCCCGTTTTTTAACTTGGCTTCTACGACTAGCATTGATTAATCCTCGACCCTGGCTAAATTAAGTATAACACAGTTTACCTACAAATAGTAGAATGAAAATCGTGCTTCGCAGTTGATATTCTGGTCGGATTTCATCCCCCGCAAAGGTGAGTATCTTGTCGAAAAATCTAGCGGGGGCATCCATCCGACATTTTAGGTAAAATAAATTAAAAGGGGTTATTCATAATGAGTCCACATCCGTATAATTTTGACAACCTTCTCTTCTGGAATAACCTGATCAACCAAACGATGCTGAATATTAATATGTCTAGAATAATAGCTCGCTAAATCACCACTGAGTTTCTCATAAACAGGATAAGATTGATAGGGATTTGACTTAAGAATATTTAATAACTCGTTAGCTTGTTTTGCCAACCCAGTACGATCCAGCTTTTCAGCATCTTTTTTCGCTTAAAAACCAACTGCCAATTATCCATTTAAAATTGCTCTGATACCCGTTTCATCCAGACAATCTTCAATAGAAGTGTTGCCACCTTCAATAATTGAATCTACCATACCAGGAATAGAATACAAATAAAGCGTTTCTTGAATAGAGTTCCAATCTTCCTCAGCAATTAAAATAGCATTCTTTTTCGTACCAGATAACAAAATTGGTTGATGATTATCATTGGTATCATTCACTAATTCATCAACTTGTTCTTTGGCCTCAGTAACAGTAACAATTTTCATGTAACTATCCCTTAAATTAACAACATAAGTAGGTGGGTGGAATTAAATATAAAATAAACGTAGGTTGGGTTGAAGCATGAAACCCAACGCCCGCATGGGTTACGCTACCGCTAACCCATCCTACAAATAATTGTGCCTACCTACTTAACCGATTCTAACACAAGTTAAGTATTGTTCAGCATCATAGCACCTTTTCTAAATATTTCTCATTCCTCCGATTAAACGACAAGGAATAAGAGGATAGCGATACTTAATTTCCTTTGGTACATTTCTAGTTGCTTCTCCAATTAGATATTTGTTTGATTCTTGGCCAATTCTGCCGATGTCATTCCCTTTGTACGTCGTTCAATTTCACTGCATCAGCTTAATTCCTTTACTCCCTTGAAGGGGATTATTTTTTCCACCTTTTTAAACTCTAAAAATTTCAGAGTTCACAGCTTATCGCTTACTTAAGATGGATAATTATTAGGATTTTCCATCAGCAATTCCTCACTGATAACAGCAACATTCAATTCATTATCTGCCGAGACAAAAGTGATAGAAGGTAAACCACTAGCTAGGCAAAGTGTATTAACAGCACAACCTACTGCTAACTGGATTGCGTCATAACCTCTTAAACCATAAGTTTCCGCTAATACCATTCCTGAATTAATTATACTTTCGGTAATTTCAATGACTTGATAATCTTTAAGCGAGTCCTTTCTCAACTGATGAACTATTGCCGCTGCATCGGTAACGCTAATACTTCCAGTGCGGGATCTTCGCGTAATAGCAGCTACAATTTCTACCTTGGCGATTGCGGCAATAAATATTTCATTATTTAAAGCATCAGTAAATAATTCCAATACCCATGCTGAACCAGTTTCGCTGATATAACGCTTGACCAAGGCACTACTATCTAAGAAATAAAGTGCCATTTAACGGCGTTCCTCAATAATCGTTTCTGAAATAGGTTTTCCCTCGATTTCAATCAATCGTCGCTCAGTTATCGGTTGAGATGAAGGACGCTTAATCTGCTTGACTAATCCAGCATCAAGAAGAGATTGGTGAAATACCGCTTGTTTCTCAGCTTCTTCTTTATCCATAAGATACTGTTGAATCTTCTGATTAAGCAGCTGAAGTTCTTTTAGATCAAGAGTCTCAAGCTGATTCAAGATTTGAGTAAGGATTGCCTGTGTCATAATCTGCCACTTTTTTTGCTGTCTGAGTAATTAATATTTTATAGCAAAGTTATAATTGAGTTAGTACAATGGACAGTATCATAAAAATTCACTCTTTAGACCTGCTTGATCGTAAATTTTTAGATTCTAGGCGCTTAATATCCTCTTGCCAGTAGCTGTTGAAAAGCAAAATGATCAAATCCTAGAGAAACGCTTGGATATTTGTTTGATTCTTGGCCAATTCTGCCAATGTCATTCCCTTTGTACGTTGTTCAATTTCACTGCATCAGCTTAATTCCTTGCCAATAAATCAAATAAAGACAAAGACTTTATCCCCAGTTTTGGCAACTATTCTCGGTGTGAGAGGAGGAGGCAGATTTTGCTGCCGTTTCCTCCTCATAGCTAAGACAGGATCAGTTTTTGCGGTAAAAAATCTTACTGCCTTGGTCACTGACAAAATGACAATTGCGGTAGGACCGCCAGAGAGATTTGAAAATCGGTTCTTTCGAGACGCGATAATAGTCTCCTAAGACGGGACGGATAGCCTCGGTTGCTTCTTGGAGATGATAGTGGGGAATAGTGATAAAAATGTGATGGGCGACGTGAGTACCAATTTGGTGATGGATGGGATTAAAGATGCCATAATCGCGATCGATGGTAGAAAGCGCCCCTTTGAGAAAGTACCAATCTTGACCGCGATACCAGGGAATATCATCTTCGGTGTGGTGTAGGAATGTCACCAGGTCCAACCAAACCACAAAGACGATATAGGGCATGATGTAGTAGTTAAACAGAAACCAAAAGCCTTGGCTGATACCCACCCCGATTAATAGACCGAACATAAAGGTACAGCAAAAGGTGCTAGTCAGTACCTGCCAGCGTTCCGAGGGGCGAAAGAGGGGGCTTTCGGGCATAAAATGGGACCCCTGTTTATTAGGGGAACGACGGAAAAGATAGAGGGGATAAACAAATAAAATTAGCTGAAAACGAGCTAATTTTTCGTACCAAGCCATATTGTTATACTGGGTTTCCGTGACGGGATACCAACTTTCATCGGTGTCGATATTGCCAGTATTAGCGTGATGGGTGCGATGACTGATGCGCCAACCGTGGAAAGGTACGAGAATGGGAGTATGACTGAGATGACCGATTAAGTTATTTAACCAACGATAACGGGAAAAGGAACCGTGACCGCAATCGTGACCGACGACAAATAAGGCCCAAAACATGGTTCCCTGCATAAACCAAAAAAGTGGGAAGAACCATGCTTGATTAATCTGGTAAGTTATCCAGTAAAGCAGGGTAATAATGCCAATATCAAAAAAAAAGTAAGCTAAAGAGCTAAAAACGCTTGATTGGAAGCAACGGGCCGGGATAGCTAGACGGATATCCTGTAGGGTAAATGGCAAAAATTCTCTTTTTAGGGCAGGTTTAGGTAGGGTTTGGGACACTAGGTTATAACTCAAGGTAGATGACAAGGGCAGTATTGACGAAGGCCTGAGTAGCTCAAGTTTTCTGTTTCTCGATGCGCTATCTTTTCTCTGTCTCAGCTAGGAGCGGATAGGACCGAGCGATCGAGCGAATTTCGTCTAACTCACCAGAATTTTATTGTAGGGCTTAATGTAACTTAACAAAAGCCCCTAGGGAAAGTTAATCAGATTCTCCCCCTGTCCGTCTGTCCCCTTGGACATCTAGTACAATAATATCTGAGAAAAGAGATAAGACGCTCGGTCATTCAATCAACATTATGAACCAGTTACCTATTCGTCCAGCTAACAAAAATTTTACCCATAGTCGCTTGACTTTTGCCGATTTTTATGCGGGAATTGGTGGCTTTCGTCTCGGTCTTGAACAAATCGGTTGGCAATGTGTTTTTAGCAACGAAAATAACCCAGATTGTGTGAAAACCTACAATCACAATTTTCATGAATCCATAAAACCGCAAGATGTTGAAGCTTTAATTCCTAGCTTACTTCCCGATTTTGAGGTTTTTTGTGGGGGATTTCCCTGTCAGCCATTTTCCAGAGCAGGACAACAAAAAGGTTGGCAAGACAGTCGCGGACTAGCCATTCAGGAAATTCTCAGAATTTGCCATGAAAAAAAGCCTAAAGTTATCTTTCTTGAAAATGTTAGTAATATCGTGCGCTTAAATCAAGGGCAGATATTAAAAGATATATTAATCCAGTTAAAAGAAATAAATTATCTGGCTTTTTATGCAGTTATCGATAGTAAATATTTCCAAATTCCTCAATCAAGACCTCGCTTTTTTTTATTGGCTTTCCGCAAGGATTTAGGAATTAAAAACTTTCAATTTCCCCAACCTTGCCATGCAGAAGTGGGTATTGAAAAAATTATTGTTCCAGGGGATTATTCAATTCCCATATCGGGAAAATGGCAGCAGTATATTGATTATTATGCTGGCAGAATTAATGCCGAACAATTATCTTTTCAACTGCCAAAAACAAGAATAAGTATTGAAAGGGCAAGTGTTAATGTAGATTATGATAATTGTATTTATCAAATGAGATCTAGTGGCATCCGAGCAATTTCTATCCAAAAACCCTTTCCTACTTTTGCGGTTAGTGTTAGCGGTGGTGGTGCCATGATTCCAGTGTATAGCAAGGAAAGAAGACATTTAAGTCTCTTAGAAATAAAAAGATTAATGGGATTTGCCGATGATTATTATTTTCCTGTTTCTCGCACCGCTGCTATTAAACAACTTTCTAACGCTGTCTGTCCCCCAGTCATTAAACATATTGGTATAAATATTACTAAATCACTTAATTAGCTCGATTTAGCCGGTCTTCAATATTTTCTTGAGTGGGGAAAATAATCTTAGTTACTTCAGGAAAAGCTAAGACGCATTCTGAACATTTATCAGGAGCATAGTTACAAAGATTACAGATTTGCCATTTGCATTTATTACAATAGAAGCAGAGAGCTTGAAAATTGTCATCGGCACTATTTCCACCTTTTTCTACGGGAATCCGATGATCCCAAACTAAACGCACTCGATCCCTAGCATAGGTATTTTGATTGATATTTTCTTTCTTTTTAAGAATTGAGCCACAAAAATTACATTTATTTTTTTGTTGTTCTAAGATATTTCTCTGAATTAGGGATGAGGGAGGTGTTCTAATCGGTGGTTTAGTAGTGATAAAAAGTCGTTGATGATCGGAACTATCTAAAATATATTTTTGACTGCCTAATCTTTTTTGTCCCGGGGGAGCATAAATAAAATTAAATCCCTCTTCATTCCAAAGTTCGCTAAAGGGTTTATTAGCATCAGCATAGGAGTCTTGAATTAAATTTTCAGGAATTTTACCCTTGAGTATAGTTTTTATCTCTTGTAAATTATTGGTCGCATTAGTTAGATCGCTCTCACAACCTTCTCCATACCTAATCAGAGTTAGCAAAGCAGCAATAGTTCTTTTTTTATATAAAATAATTACTCTGTTATCATTAAAGATAATTAAATATCCTTTTCCTTGAGTATTCTTGGTAATTTCCCTAATATCTTCTAACTTGATCCCACTCATCTTAATACCTCTAGAAATTACAGATAATTGGCTGTTAAAACCCAAAAAAAGGGCGAACAAAATTCACCCTAACAGATAAAGTAATCATCCTACAAAGTGCCGATGAACTGATCAATGCGATCGAATCCTTTTTCAATCGTCTTTAGGTCTGTAGCGTAGGAAAGACGAATACAATCATCAGCACCGAAAGCAATACCGGGGATAGCGGCTACTTTTTGGGTTTCGAGGAGTTTCTGACAAAAATCCCGGGATTTTAAACCAGTTTGACTAATATCGATAAACACATAAAAAGCACCGTTGGGAGTAGGACAATTGAGTCCAGGGAGCGATCGCACTCGTTCTAAAATATACTGTCGGCGCTCGCTAAAAGCTTTGACCATTTCCTCGATGCAATCTTGGGGACTCTCCAAAGCAGCGATCGCGCCGTACTGGGCAAAAGTGCAGACATTAGAGGTACTATGACCTTGGATCTTAGTCATGGCCTTGACAATTTCCACCGGTCCTGCTATGTAACCGACGCGCCACCCCGTCATCGAGAAAGCTTTAGCAAAACCATTACTAATAATACTGCGCTGAAAGATTTCCGGACCAAAAGAAGCGATACTGCGGTGAATTGCGCCATCATAGAGGATTTTCTCGTAAATTTCGTCAGAAACCACTAAAATATCCTTTTCAACCACAATTTTTGCTAAAGCTGCGATTTCTTCGGGAGTATAGACAATACCGGTGGGATTAGAGGGAGAATTGAGAACAAATAATTTAGTTTTCGGTGTAATTGCCGCTTCTAGCTGTTCGGGGGTGATTTTATAGTGATTCTCTAGGCTAGTGTTCACTATAACCGATGTTCCTCCCGCTAACGTCACCATTTCAGGATAACTCAACCAGTAGGGTGCGGGAATAATTACTTCGTCCCCCGCTTCAATTAACGCCATGATTAGATTATAGAGAGACTGTTTACCGCCATTGGTAACGATGATATTATCGGCATTGTATGCTAGTTGATTATCCCGCAGCAATTTCTCAGCGATGGCTTTTCTTAACCCCGGTTCTCCGGCAGCCGGTCCGTAGCGAGTTTTTCCCTCATCGAGGGCCTTTTTCGCGGCAGCTTTGATGTGAATGGGTGTGTCGAAATCTGGCTCCCCGGCGCTAAAACTACAGACATCTTCGCCGTTTTTCTTCATTTCCTTGGCCAGAGAGTCGATAGCTAGGGTAAGGGAGGGGGTGACTTGATTGACTCGTGACGCTAGTTTCATAGTATTTTACCCTGACAGGGCTTTTCTGATGACCTACACAACCTTTAGTATTGTCCATCACCTCGATTGTTCTGGGTGTTTTTTTATATAATCTCCGGAATTGCGGCGCTTAGGGATGGGTGTGGGGTGTGGGAATTATGAATTATGAATTATGAATTATGAAGTGGGGAGTGGGGAGAACAAAGCTGCCTCCTGTCTCCTGCCGAAGTCTGCCTTTTGCCTCCTGCCTCCTGCCTCGGAGTCTCGGAGTCTCCTGTCTTCGTTATTGAGGATTTTTTCTTTTTGCGGGTTTTTGTTTGCTGGTAGGGAGTAGGGGAGCGGTTAATTTTTCGTAGAGTTCAAAGAGGTATTCAATACGGTTTAATTCACTGGTGAAAGGTTGGGGACGATAACACAAATCAACGGCTTTGTCAAGTTTTTGGTGAGCTTTGAGCAAGTCGGGAGGCATAGTTAAAGGATCGTATAAATCCGCAAGGCTACTATCGGGATATTTTACCCTAGTATCTAGCACAGTTTGAGCGCAAGTTTCAACGGTTTGTTTTTGTTTGTCGGTGATATTTTCTGGAAAGGGGTAGTTATTATAAACGATGGTGTTTGAATAACGAAAGCGACTTTCTAATCTGCCACACACATATTTAACCCATGCCATGTGCATTTCTGAAGTTAAGATACCAAAATGATAAATACTACCGCGTGGAATTGCAATACAGGTATCACTAACTATTATATTTTTATTGAAAAATCCTAACGGAATATATTTTCTATTTTCTGATGAAACTCTAGGTACTAATACATAATCAGTTTCAGGCTGTCTATTTTCAGTAAATAATGTTGGGAACTGCGCCCATTTAATTGTCGCAACTTTAGAACTAGCCAAACGCATTTCTTTAACAGCTTCTACTCTCTTTAATAATAGGGGCAACTGCTTTAATTCTTTAGGCTGTATTTCTGTTAACCAAAAACACCAGCGTCTTTTATTATTCAGAAACTCATCAGCAGAAATAAAAGGCTTAATAAATTTTTCTCCTGCGGGTTCTTGTCGAATATACTGTTCTTTTTCCTCGTCATTCATCAGAAGATTACCACCATCTGTAGGTTGGCTGCCTTTGATCATTTCAGGCACGTTACAAATGGGTTTTATTTTCTTTAAAATGATTAAATCATTTCCTTCTGTCAGGTAAGGATTAATATTTTTAACCCTTCTCTCTGTCGGTTCTCCTTTAATATCAGCATAATCAAAAATACGTTTATTGTCAATATCTTCTAGCCCAAAACCAATAATAACACAATGAACTGCGGCGTTTCCTTTTGCTTCATTGCTCCAGCTAAAAGTTCGATGGGCAAAATGAATTTTTATTTTATATTTTTGATAAAGCTCTTGCCAAAGAACACCAACTTGTTCACCCTGAGAAATAGAATTTGTACTAACTAAAGCGCAACGAATTAAACTATTTTGAATAAATTCAGACGCTTTAATATACCATGCGGTCACATAATCTAAAACACCTGCTCCTTTAATGTCCCCTAAAACATGATTCATGTCAGCCTTTTGGTCAGCATTTTGTAACTGTTTCCCCACAAAAGGAGGATTACCTAAAATAAAATTGAGCTTCTCTTTTGATATAAGTTCCTCCCAATCAATCCGTAAGGCATTTCCATGAACAATCTTTGCCGCTTTCTTTAATGGTAAACGCACAAAATACTGACCAAAAGTATTACTAACCTTAACATTCATCTGATGATCAATTAACCACATTGCCACCTCTGCCACCCTCACCGCAAACTCATCGTATTCAATACCAGCAAACTGATTGACATCTACCTGAATAATGGTACTAATATCTGTTACTAACTGCCCCGTTTTATCTAATTTATCTAACTCCTGTAATACCAAAATCTCTAAATCTCGTAACTCCCGATAGGTAATAATTAAAAAGTTGCCGCAACCACAGGCAGGATCAAGAAAATATAAATTAGCAATCTTTTTCTGAAATTCTAGTAATTTATTGCGATTGCCTTTAACCTTCTCAAATTCTCTGGATAAATCATCTAAAAATAACGGTTTAATCACCTTTTGAATGTTCTTCTCGGAGGTATAATGCGCCCCTAAATTGCGTCGCTCTTTTGGATTCATTACCGCTTGAAACATAGAGCCAAAAATAGCAGGGGAAATTTTTCCCCAATCAAAAGCACAAGCTTCTAATAACATGACTCTCATCTTGCTA
>NZ_JBHFLL010000080.1:0-14501 GCF_041928595.1 Microcystis sp. BLCC-F209 | reverse complement strand
ATTATTCCTCCCATCGAGAGCTATTCTGAATTGTAAGTTATAACTATTATAATCTCATTTCTCTTTGTGATCAAGTTGAAGATTTTCTAGTTTTTGACTGCTATAAGTATTAATACTCATTGCATAAGTGAGATGCTCCCTTGCCTCTTGCAGGAGGATTTCTGTTAATTTAGAGGGAACTTCAGCTTGGGGAAGTTTGGCTAAGTCAACGGCAAAATGTTGGATATTTAAGACATCACTGAGACGGGTTTCATAGTAGGATGAGGCCGATTTCCAATCCATTAAATTAACTCCTTAAATACGGTTGAATTCTCTGAGAATAGAGACATTTTTGAGAAACCCTATCTGTATAACTTTTCCTGTTACATTAAGTGGAAGTTCTCGCTTCATTCCATACTGAGTTTCTTTACCAATGATATTACCTATTACCTCCATTTTTGAGATTAATTCTAACGTAGAATTTTAATCGACTTTCAGGAGAGCGTCCTTCGTCCGGTATAGTCTCTACAGATATTTTTTTATACTCTGGCACACATAAAAATTCTGTAGCACAATCAATTAATCTTACAACATCATCTCTATTAAGATCATACCCTTCATGTAAATTATAAACTTCTGATGCAGGAACAGCTAGACATAAAGAAGCTGTCGGACTAATTTCATTTTTAGAACGAGTCCTTTGTAGATATTTAAAACAAGTAAATGCCCCTACCATTAAACAAGCTACTGTAATAATTAATTCCATTTGGCGTTCTTCCTTTGATTGATTTGATTTTGTTAGATCAACGTTATCTAAGATATCACTTATGCCAGTTGCAAGATTTGTTGAATTAAAGTCCCCGAATTTAAGCCTTTCTACATAAACGAGCTTTGTTACATCATTAAGAAATTCACCAGACAACCTTTTATCTTCATCTAAACACGAGGATTGATTAATTCCAAAATAACGACATAGATCATCTCTCTGAGATTCTTCTCTTTCAAGAATAATACTTAAAACATGATAGAGTACACCTCCTTTTTTAGATTTTATTTTTGGATACACAATTGCAAAAACATCTTTACAAATACTCGAAAAATATTTATTATTCACTAATTCACCTCCTCTTTTTCAAAATTTTCTAATTCCGCAAGGCTTTGTTCTAAAAATTTAGCTCTTTCTTGGATAGGTTTCCATATAATTTGTGTTTCCTCGTAGTTAGTAGTTATTTCCTGTCGAATTTGTTCGGTGGTTCGCTCAATCCACAAAACAAAGTCCTGATCATAAAGCTGTTTTAATTCTTCCAACTGCATAGATTTTTGAGATTGAGCTGCGCTTTTATTATTAATCATAAACAAAACCCCCCACCAATGGGCGGGGGGTTTTTTAGTCACCTAATTCAAGGTTTAGCCGAACTTGCCAGCAGTGGAGGCGATCAAGAAGGCGGCGTAGGTGAAGATATAGCCAACGGTGAAGTGAGCTAAACCAACCAAACGAGCCTGAACGATCGAGAGAGCCACCGGTTTGTCTTTCCAACGAACGAGGTTCGCCAGAGGAGTGCGTTCGTGGGCCCAAACGATAGTTTCGATCAACTCTTGCCAGTAACCACGCCAAGAGATCAGGAACATGAAACCGGTTGCCCAAACGAGGTGTCCAAAGAGGAACATCCAGGCCCAGACAGAAAGGTTGTTAACACCGTAGGGGTTGTAACCGTTGATTAACTGAGCCGAGTTAGCCCAGAGGTAATCGCGGAACCAGCCCATCAGGTAGGTGGAGTTTTCGTTAAACTGAGCCACGTTACCCGACCAGACACCGAGGTGTTTCCAGTGCCAGTAGAAGGTTAACCAACCCAAGGTGTTCAACATCCAGAACATGGCTAGGTAGAAGGAATCCCAAGCAGAGATGTCGCAAGTACCGCCACGGCCAGGACCGTCGCAAGGGAAGGAATACCCGAAGTCTTTTTTATCGGGCATTAATTTGGAACCACGAGCGTCTAAAGCACCCTTAACCAGGATTAGAACGGTGGTGTGTAAACCAAGAGCGATCGCATGGTGAACGAGGAAGTCGCCAGGACCGATGGTTAAGAAGAGGGAGTTAGTGCCGCTATTGATTGCGTCTAGCCAACCGGGTAACCAAACATCACCGTAGTTAGGATAGGCGGTGTAAGCGATACTATCGGGGTTAGACAACAGTACGTTCATGCCGTACAGGGTTTTACCCGAAGCTGCTTGCACGAATTGAGCGAACACAGGTTCGATCAGGATTTGTTTTTCGGGAGTACCGAAAGCGACGACCACATCGTTATGAACGTAGAGGCCGAGGGTGTGGAAACCTAAGAAAAGGGAAACCCAGCTTAGGTGAGAGATGATCGCTTCTTTATGCTCCAGCATCCGCGCCAGCACGTTATCTTTGTTCGCTTCGGGATCATAGTCACGCACGAAGAAGATAGCACCGTGAGCGAAAGCACCCACCGCTAGGAAACCAGCGATGTATTGGTGGTGGGTATAAAGAGCCGCTTGGGTGGTGTAGTCCTTAGCAATAAAGGCATAAGGGGGTAGCGCGTACATATGCTGCGCCACCAGAGAGGTGATCACGCCTAAAGAAGCGAGAGCCAAACCGAGTTGGAAGTGGAGAGAGTTGTTAACCGTGTCATAAAGATTTTTGTGACCGGCTCCTAACTTACCACTGGGGGGTCTGTGTGCATTGAGGATGTCCTTGATGCTGTGACCGATGCCCCAGTTGGTGCGGTACATATGACCAGCCACAATGAAGATCACAGCGATCGCCAAGTGGTGGTGAGCCATATCGGTTAACCAGAGGGACTCGGTTTGGGGATGGAAACCACCTAAGAAGGTGAGAATCGCAGTTCCCGCGCCTTGGGCGGTACCGAAAATGTGGTTAGCAGTATCGGGGTTTTCCGCATACACACCCCAGTTACCGGTGAAGAAGGGTAGTAAACCCGCCGGGTGGGGGGGAGTGGAGAGGAAGTTGTCCCAACCAACGTGCTGACCGCGGGATTCGGGGATAGCAACGTGAACGAGGTGTCCGGTCCAAGCCAGAGAGCTAACACCGAACAGAGCGGCGAGGTGGTGGTTCAGGCGAGATTCAGCGTTTTTGAACCAAGCGAGGCTAGGACGGAACTTAGGTTGTAAGTGTAACCAGCCAGCAAAGAGGAAAATCGCCGAGAGAATCAGCAGGAACACCGCACCTTGGTATAGGTCTTGGTTGGAGGTCATACCGATGGTGTAGAACCAGTGGTAAACCCCGGAATAGGCGATGTTAACAGGGTTAGAAGCGCCAGCTTGGGTGAAGGCATCTACCGCGCCTTTACCGAACTGGGGATCCCAAATCGCGTGGGCGATGGGACGGATGTTTAAGGGATCTTTGATCCACTGCTCGAAGTTACCTTGCCAAGCGACGTGGAATATAGTGCCGGAAGTCCACAGGAAAATGATTGCAATGTGGCCGAAGTGGGACGCGAAAATCTTTTGGTAGAGATTCTCTTCCGTCATGCCATCATGACTTTCAAAGTCGTGGGCTGTGGCGATCCCGTACCAAATCCGACGGGTGGTCGGATCTTGGGCTAGATCTTGGCTAAATTTAGGGAATTTAGTTGCCATAGCTGTTTAGGAAATTCTCCTCTCTAAATAACTGAGGCTCTTACACGAGTGCTGGTTATTTCCTTTTTTAAATTCACCCACTGTAATAGGAAACGCTTACAGTGGTATCGGTCAATCGACGCTGGTTCAGCCTAGTCTTGCCAATCCCCGGGGGACTGGCAAGCCCTTATAGGCAAGTTTAGCCAATCGAGAGACTTCTGGCCAAGAAGAATGCCCAAGTGGTGACAATACCGCCTAAGAGGTAGTGAGCCACACCAACGGCACGACCTTGAATGATGCTCAGGGCGCGAGGTTGGATAGCGGGGGCAACTCTTAACTTGTTGTGCGCCCAGACGATCGACTCGATTAATTCTTGCCAGTAGCCGCGACCACTGAACAGGAACATCAAGCTAAACGCGAAGACGAAGTGACCGGCTAGGAACATGATTCCGTAGGCAGACAGAGCAGAGCCATAGGAATTAATGACTTGCGCTGCTTGCGCCCAGAGGAAATCCCGTAACCAACCGTTGATGGTGATGGCACTTTGGGCGAAGTTACCGAGGGTAACGTGGGTGACAGTGCCATCGGGGGCGACGGTTCCCCAGACATCGGACTGCATTTTCCAGCTAAAGTGGAAGATTACAACCGAGAGGGAGTTGTACATCCAGAACAGGCCGAGGAAGACGTGATCCCAACCCGAAACTTGGCAGGTACCGCCGCGACCGGGACCATCGCAGGGGAAACGGAAACCGAGATTCGCTTTATCGGGAATCAGACGGGAACCGCGAGCGTAGAGAACCCCTTTGAGGAGAATCAACACCGTTACATGGATGGTGAAGGCGTGGATGTGATGCACGAGGAAATCGGCAGTACCGAGGGTGATCGGCATCATGGCCACTTTGCCACCCACTGCTACTACGTCGCCACCGAAAGCATAACTAGCGGTAGTGAGAGCGTTAGGAGCGGTGTTGCCGGGGGCTAGGGTGTGGAGACTTTGTACCCATTGGGCAAAGATGGGTTGTAGTTGAATTCCCGTATCCGAGAACATATCTTGGGGACGACCAAAAGCCCGCATGGTGTCGTTGTGAATGTATAAACCGAAGCTATGGAAGCCGAGGAAAATACATACCCAGTTCAGGTGGGAGATAATTGCGTCGCGATGACGGATCATCCGATCGAGCAGGTTATCCACGTTTTTGGCCGGATCGTAGTCCCGTACCATGAAGATCGCTCCGTGCGCTCCCGCACCGACGATTAAGAAGCCACCGATCCAAGTGTGGTGAGTAAACAAGGATAGTTGGGTGGCGTAGTCAGTCGCCTGATAGGGATAGGGCGGCATGGCGTACATATGGTGGGCCACGATGATGGTTAGCGAACCTAAGAGAGCAAGGTTAATCGCTAACTGGGCGTGCCAAGAGGTGGTCAGGATTTCGTACAGTCCTTTGTGACCTTGACCGGTGAAGGGACCTTTGTGGTTTTCGAGGATTTCCTTCATGCTGTGACCGATACCCCAGTTGGTACGGTACATATGACCAGCAATGATGAATAATACAGCGATCGCCAAGTGATGGTGAGCGGTATCGGAAAGCCAGAGACCACCGGTGACGGGGTTCAAGCCACCTTTGAAGGTGAGGAAATCCGAGTAAGCACCCCAGTTAAGGGTAAAGAAGGGGGTCAAACCCTGGGCGAAACTGGGATATAACTCCGCCATCTTGCTCGGTTCGAGGATGAACTCGTGGGGCAAGGGGATGTCTTGGGGAGCGACTCCCGCATCGAGGAGTTTGTTCACTGGTAAAGAAACGTGAATCTGATGACCAGCCCAACCTAGGGAACCTAAGCCGAGTAAACCCGCCAAGTGGTGGTTCATCATCGATTCCACGTTTTGGAACCATTCCAGTTTCGGTGCGCTTTTGTGGTAATGGAACCAACCAGCAAACAGCATCAGGCCCGCCATAACTAAACCACCGATAGCGGTGCAGTATAGCTGATAGCTGTTGGTGAACCCGGAAGCCCGCCAGAGGTAGAACAGACCAGAGGTGATCTGAATACCGTGGAAACCGCCGCCCACATCGCCGTTGAGGATGCCTTGACCGACGATCGGCCAGACCACTTGGGCGCTGGGTTTGATGGCCAGCGGGTTGGTTAACCAAGCTTCATAGTTAGAAAATTTCGCGCCGTGGAAGTACATTCCACTTAGCCAAACGAAGACAACGGCGAGATGTCCGAAGTGGGCGCTGAAGATTTTCCGAGAAATATCTTCGAGATCGCTGGTTTGACTATCAAAATCGTGGACGTTGGCGTGTAGGTTCCAAATCCAGGTAGTGGTTTTGGGTCCTTTGGCTAAAGTGCGATCAAAATGCCCCGGTTGACCCCACTTCTCAAAGGAAGTAGGTACTGGGTCTTTATCTACAATCACTTTAGCTACCGCCTCTTTGGGGGGGAGTGCCATGAGGATTCTCCTCTCTCGACAATAGACTTAGCGTTTTATTTGAGGATAGATTTTTTAACCTAAAAAAGGCAAGTTGAAATCTGACCCACCTTTTGTTAATGTCGCTTGACTTTCCTCTTGGGTGAGATTCCAGTCGAAAGCATCAATAGTAGATGATAAGTCTTTGTTCTCTTGTCTGTTCGTTATGCTTAACAATAATTAAAATTCTCTCAATCCTTGATAGGAGAGACATTTTCTGCTATGGACGGTCTTAGTCAGGGTCAGACTGGTGATTTTTCTTTACAAAAGTTTATCAATTGTCGCTCCGGAAGCCCATTTCCCCCTTTTCTCCCTCACCAGACCATATAGAAAATTCAATAGATAGATTCTCAAAAAACAATCAAACAATTCTGTAAAATTGAGGCCATGACCTCATCTTCTCGCGCTTTTGCTGACACCAGAGCATTCAATGACTCTAGCAAAAATCAATGGTTTGTATAGATTTTGGCCTTGGCTCTAGGAGGAACGTGCTATCCCTACTACATAAATTAATCCCAGTCAAAACCCTTCGTATATGTCTTGTGATCGGTTTACTGACCATTCTGTTAAACGCCTGTGGCGATCGCTTGACGGCTACGGATCTCTCCACTTCGGAAACCTCTAATCTTCCCGTCGTCCAAGGCCGCATTTCTGAGGTGGCCCCCCCGGCCTTAATTCAGGAACTGCGCCCCAGTTTAGATCGTTACGCTCCCCAAGTAACGATTCTCAGTCCTCTGGCCGAACAAGTTTTCGATCACACCCAGGTGACAGTTAAACTACAAGTGTCGGATCTGCCAATTTTCCAAGACGATACCCTGAAATTAGGACCCCACTTGAGTCTAATTGTCGATAATGAACCAGCAGCAGCCATTTACGACCTCAAGCAACCGATTATCCTAGAAAATCTTGCCCCCGGTACTCATACCCTGCGCGTCTTGGCCCTGCGTCCTTGGCAGGAAAGTTTTAAAAATGATGGGGCCTTCGCTGAAACAACCTTTCATATTCTGACAAAAACAGGCAAAAATGCCCCCGATAACAACTTACCCCTATTAACCTACAGTAGTCCGCAGGGAATCTACGGTGCAGAACCGATCCTGCTCGATTTTTATCTGAGTAATGCTCCTCTACGTCTGTCCAATACTGCCAACGGGGATAATAATCTTCAAGATTGGCGCATTCGTGTCACTGTCAACGGTGAGAGTTTTCTGCTTGATACTTGGGAACCAATCTATCTCAAAGGTTTTGACAAGGGCAATAACTGGGTACAACTAGAATTCATCGATGGTAAGGGAAATAAAATCGAAAACGAGTTTAATACCAGCGTGCGCGTGATTAGCTTTGATCCCTCTTACCAAGACGGACTCAGTCAATTGGTCCGCGGCGATTTATCCCCTACAATTGCCCGTAGCATTGTTGATCCCAACTATAAAATCATTCCAGGTCCAGAGGAAGAAACCCCCGTTATTGAGCCGGAAACCCCCGTTATCGAGGAAGAAACCCCTATAGTTGAGGAAACCCCCGTTATTGAGCCAGAAAGCCCAATCTTGGAAGAAAACCCTGTTATCGAGGAAGAAACCCCTATAGTTGAGGAAGAAACCCCTATAGTGGAGGAAACCCCCGTTATTGAGCCAGAAAGCCCTATAGTGGAGGAAACCCCTGTTATTGAGCCAGAAAGCCCAATCGTGGAAGAAAAACCAGTAGAGACAGAAACAATCGAAAAGGTAGAGGAAACCCCTGAAGCGATCGAATCTCCCCTAACCACCATACCAGAGACAAAGGAGATTAACGAACCTGCCCCCGGTATTCAGCCTCCGCTAGAAGTGGAACCTATTCCCGAACCCCAGAACAATAGCGAGCAAAAAATCACCATTTTTGATCGCGTTCAACAAACTTTAAACCGCTTCCAGTTGGCCTCTTCCCCAGCAGAAAAAGATATCGAACTACCCACCCTCGATCCTCAATTATTCAGCAATGTCGAGCGGTCTTAGAGCCTAGCTTAATCCAGTTTTCAGGGGAAGTGGGGAGGTAGGGAGGTAGGGAGCGGGAGAATGGGGGAATTTCAACTAACACCCTAAAACCCCAAAACCCTAAAACCCCAACCTCCAACCGCTCGATCGAGAAATTATTAAACTAATATTTCACAATATAGATAAAATCGGGAACTAGGTTATAATCTAGAACGTCTATAGGTAATTTACCAATTTTTTGCTTGAGGTAATTGTGTTTAACAAAATTTCCCTTGTCGCTGGTTTTGCCGGTTTAGTTGCCCTAACTACCCTTGGCGCCGTACCCGTACAAGCAGAACCGCAAAATAACGAAATCCTGATCAGTCAACTGCGCGGCCATAACACCTACAGAGGTGAGCCGCAACTCAACCCCGGTGACTATGTACTAGGTCGTGTCCGGGGAACCGTGGGTGGGATTATGTCCGTCCAATTGATCAGACCTGTAACAGTGGATGGCAAAGAAATTTTCAGTGGTGACTTTGCCGACGGAACCACCGCTCGTATTGTTGGGGATGCCACTGGTGGTGACGATGTACTATTGCAAGTGGTAGATGGCAAATTAGTTTATGTGGGTAAAGCTCGTCCCTATTGGGTTTCCCGCTTGAAACTAAAATCAGAAATCGCCGTCAGTACCACTCGCTCGCAACTTTTAAGAGAAATCAACGAAAAACAACCCGCTTGGGGACTTCCCGCTTTACCCCCGGAAACCAGAACCTTTACTGAAGTTGCTCCCCAACCCGCTCCCGAGCCTAGTGTATCTCCTATCCGCGGACTTTGGTAGTGGGAAGACATCAGCAGAAAATCTCTTGTCTTGAGACTGAGAAGGGTGAAAACTTTCCTCTCAATCTAACCAATTTGGACTAAATAAATCCCTCTTTTTCAGATAAAAGGGGGATTATTATTGCTCTCTTAGGTTTGGTGGGTAAAATGTATTCTAAGATACAGTCCTGCTGGCGAGGGAGTGGAAGGAACCACTCCAGACACAGAGGACACAAAGATTGATCGCTTCTATAGTAAGTTAAACTGATCACACAAAGAATAAGAGAGCCATGACCGAATCCAGATAGGGAAATTTCCCGATATTCACTCCGGTTCAAAAGACTGATTATTAAATTTCAAAGTCCGACAATTCTCCGTCACCGTCCGCACCACATCATCCGGCACACCATCAGGAATGTCAGCTTCAATCTCCAGTGTTACCTTAACCCTGGCCCCACTGAGTCGGGTGAGATGCTGGATGATCTCATTGGCGATCGCTGGAGCGTCTCGATTGATCCGCAGGGGATCGATCTCAACACTGCCGTAAAACCTCCGCAGAACCAGCTTTTTCTCAACCAGATCACCGGGAGTCTCTGTCACAGTTAATCCAACACCAGAGGGTAAAGATGGCGACCGATCACGGTCACTAGAGATAACGGGATCAGTCTCGGCAGCGGTCGGGGGGTTAGCTGGTTTCTCGGCCTCTAGCTGCCCCATAGCTACATCAGGCTTAACCAGAAGGCTGTGACTGCTGATACTCGGATTGATATCCCGAAGGATGACAAGACCAGTATATCTTTGCTTCGCCTCATCCCAGCCCTCTGCATAACCGAAGTTCTCCTGTACGAGCGTAGAACGAACCCCCTCCCGCACAGTTTGAAGTAGAACATCCTGGTTCTTGAGACGGGGCAAGTAAAGATACTGCGCTAGGTACTCCCACAGACGTTTCAGATCGATGTGGTTAGTTGAACGCCACAGGTATTTGTCGAGGGCTTCCCTCCGCAGGTTGTCACCAGAGTAATGGGTAATCAGTTGCTCCTGATGAACCAGTTTGCGGCTGGCTCGATCGATAGGCGAATCGTCCCCCTGAGCGTTGGTATCAGTCCAGTGGATGCCTTTCTGGGGGTCGGGTTGCTCTGGAACCAGCAGCCACTTATAGGTTTGGTTGAGGATCAGGCTTACCTCCTTGTCGGCTTGATCGCGCTTAGTGATCGCCTGTTTATTCTGAGAAACATCGAGATTGAGGGTTTCCTTATCCGCCACAATTGAATTCCAGGCAAGATATCCGGCGACGTTCTTCTCTAAGTTTTCCAAGTTCGACTTGTCAGGGGCAACAAATACAAGCGTATTCTTGTAATAGCGGGGGCTACCCCCTCTCTGATTGAGAATTTCCGCCACTAAACGCCGAGCGGGGCTATCTTCGGCGGATTTACTGTGGGGTTGCCCAGTACCGAGAACGACGAGCCGCACCCCCAGATGAGGATCATCGGGAATATCAGCAGTTGATTCTGGGGCAATATGAATCGCTCCAAACTCGCCCCGCTGCTGGTCGGCCTTCAAGCGCCGGACGATTTCTTCTGTCACTTTATACCGCTCCTCAAAGAGCAGGTTTGCCCGATCTTGGGCTGTGCGGGTGACGTTGGGCTGATTGGAAATCCAGTAGCGGTTGCCATCGATGTAGAGGTAGGTGGCCCGATCTGTTAGCCGCCGTAGGGCATCACCAAAAGTGGCTACAGTCTCCCCCGGCTGCACGCAACCGAGTTTGATCCTCTTATCTTCTAGTCCTCGGTTAGCAGCCCGAATCGTGGGGGCCGAGCCAAGGTAAATAGTGCGCGTAACCCGACGGCAAGCAGAATAGCGTCCCAGGTTGGAATTTTGGCGATCGATGTCGAGGGGCAGAGAATTGGGGCCATCCACATCCTTTTCGATGATCGGAACCCAATTATCATCTAAGTAGCGGGTTAACTCCGACTGAACCTGAGCATCATCCATCGGGACGTGGGAGGGCATGATCAACAAGCTCTTGTCCTCTCGCTCCCAAAGGGAATGGATGACCTTGGCCATGAGTCGCAAAACGCCCCTGGTGCGTTGGAATTTATCGAGGGTTGACCAGTCGGAGTAGAGGCGATCAAAAAATTCTGGGTGAATGGGATAGGCTTCCCGCAGGCGGCGCCTGTAGTCAGCCTCCAGGCATTCGCTAGGAAATTCCTGGGCCTGGGTGCGATACATCTCGGAGAAAGCTTTAATCACCGCATCCCGTGCGACAAATAGTTGCGGGTCAGTAGTGGTTTGAAAGAGACGGCGGCGGACGATCTCGAAACTCTCCTCGGCACTAGCGGGTCGCCAAGGGGATTGGATGCGCCCGATCGCATTTTTAAGGCGGTCTAGGGACTCTGTGCCTCTCTCCCCGCCAATTTCGATGTCAGAGGAGGGGATGCTCACGACTAAAAGGGTGCGATCGGCATTCTTCGCTGATTCACTCAAGGTCTGCGCGAAGGTAAAGTGGGTATCAAAACTTCCTCCAGGCAAGTCTGCCCGTTCGTGAAGCTGGCGGGCGTAGGCAACCCACTCATCGATGAGAATCAAGCAAGGGGCATAGCGGTTAAAAAGTTCTTTGAGGACATCTCCGGGGTTGGTGGCTGTTTCATCAGCCTCTCGCACCATCTCATAGCCTTCTTTACCCCCCAACTGCCAGGCAATCTCTCCCCAAAGGGTATGAACCCGGACTCCATCTCGTTTTTTTTCCACCGTACCTGGAGATAGCTTATTGCCGACGATGACGACGGTGTTAACGTTTTTCGGTGGTTCGTTGACGGCTGCTGCTTGCAAGACTGGCTCCATACCGGGGAGGTCTTTCGTTTCCACGCCGAAGAAGAGGTGATACAGCGCCAGTATGGCGTGGGTCTTCCCACCACCGAAGTTGGTCTGGAGTTCGATAACCGGATCTCCTCCTGCTCCTGTAAGGCGAATGAGGGCATTGGTGAGGAGTTGCTTGAGTCCTTCGGTGAGGTAGGTACGCCCGAAAAATTCGTTCGGTAGGCGATACTCATCCGAACCTTGATCAAGATACACCTGCCAGAGGTCGGCGGCGAACTCGGCTTCCTGGTAGCGTCCGGAAGCCACATCGGGGTGGGGGGTGGCGATTTCCCGCCAGGGTTTCAATCCCGACATCGGTTGTCCCTCCGTCGGTGCGATCGCTTGGCGCCTTGTCTCTCGCCGGGCCTGTTCTTCAAAGCGAAGTCTGAGGATTTCTTGCTTCTGCTTCTCCACCTCTTGGGTGTCGGCGGAAACCGAACTCAGTAGGCGAGAGATGCTATCAAAAGCCCGGTAAGCATCGTCGAGGCTGAAAGCATCGTTATGGGCCCAGGCGTTGCGGACATCTCTTAGTTCACTGGTCAGAGAGCGATCGCTTCTGCCTAGGGTTTTCTTAAAAACTTCATTCCACTGCTCCCAGAGGACAATTAGTAGGGCCGAAACGTCTTCCTTGAGGACGGCATCACCTGTCCTGCGGATCGTGTAGCTCTCAGGGAGGCAACTTAAGGCCACGGCCACCCACTTCTGGCCGTAGCTTGCTTTCATTTCTCGTTCTATGAAGGGGTATAGTCCCTCTCTGAGGAAATCTAGGGCGCGTCCGACTCGTTCACGATTGCTGATTGCCATGGGATTTGATGAGGAGTTATTTTTATAATGCCTCAATTTGGGAGAGATAACCACACGAAGGGGGATTTTGAACCACAAAGAACACGAAGGGGGATTTTGAATCACAAAGGCACAAAGAACACGAAGGGGGATTTACCACAAAGGCACAAAGGTCACAAAGTTTGGGGAACCACAAAGGCACAAAGGTCACGAAGGGGGATTAACCACAGAGGCACAAAGGTCACGGAGATTGTTAATAATTAGCTCCTATCAAGACTTTTTTGGGCTTCAGAGAGGTTTAGCATTAGTGTTAGTGGATCGAGTCGGGATGATATAAAGCCACATTTTTCTGTGTAGAATTGTTTGGCTTTTTCATTGAGTGCGTGAACGAGAATCGCTCTAATTCCGGCAATCACAGAAGCTTGCAAGCTTCGGAGTACGGCATCTTTGATGAGGGCTTTTCCAAGTCCTTGTCCTTGATGGTTGCGGTCCACTGCCAGTCTGCCCACAATGATTACCGGAATGGGATCTGGCATATTTTGTTTAATTTTGCCTGGAGCTTGATCGCGCATCACACTACCTGTGGACAGACAGTAGTAACCGACTACTCTATTGTCTGCACAAACAACGTAGGTACGTGCTGCACCAGTAGATTCACTTTTTATTGCGCGTTCTTTCAACCAGTTATTCAAGCTTGTTTCACCGCAGTCGAAGAAATCTATCTTGTGTTCTGGGTTGAGTGGTTCTGGTGCTGTATAGGTTATTCCCAAGGGCTTTTAGTGGATAATAACTGAGCCAGCTTTTCATTTTTTTTTGCTGGAGTGTCAAGTGCTTCATTGAAGGCTTCCCATTGTTCTTTATTGAGGACAAATAGCCTGCGATCTAGTACATAACTTTTGGGTTTGTGGGGTTTTTTGGTGATTTTCATAAGTTTTGAATATATAGTTTGCTTACATTGTACACAAAGAGCGGCTGGTCAACTCTGTGTCTCTGTGGTTTAAATTCACCACAAAGGCACAAAGGTCACAAAGAAAAGGATAGTTGTTCGGGAGAGGGTTTATATTCGTTGGCTAGGCGGGTGATTTCTGGCCAAGAGGTGACGAGGCTATTGTAGGCTATGGCTTCTTGGGTCCAACCTTTTCTGTCACAGAGGCTATAAAGTCTATAGGCGAGTTCTTTGGCTAAATCGGCTTTGTTTCCTAGTTTGGCCAAGAGTTCTGCGGCTCCGGTTTCGCCGTTTTTATCGAGGGTATGGATGAGGTGTTGGGTGATTTCCCAGATGGGTGTCCGCTCATCTTTTTCTGGCTTCCAATCGGTTTTAAGATCTTCGCGCTTGAGTAGTCGCACTTTACCGGCTTTTGCTTCTAGTATGCCAGCTTCAACCATGCCCTGAATACTGGTGTTTTTGGCTTTGGAGAGGGTTTCTGCATTGCCATATAGTGCTTCGTTGAATTGGTACTGCTCGAACCAAGTCAGCGCCCAACGGGTATCACTATCAAATTCTCCTTCTTGTTCGGTGAGAAATTCGTCGAGAATCTGGTTAATCAGTTGCAGGGCCGTGCGAACACCCATAGAAGTGCCGTTAGATTCGAGGATAGCGGCGTATTTGGAGTAGATTGCCATCCCGGGCCCAATACTGGCTTGGGCGAGGTCAACGGGGGCAATATTGCCCTGTTGCAGCAGTTTTAGGGCTTGGGGAAGGTCGCGCTTCAGTTCGTTGAGGAATTGCCGGCGGCTGGCTTTGGGCGCGTCGGCGGGACGGGGGCGACACACGAGGACGATGGAGGAGGCGAGGGCGTTGGAGTCTTGTCCTCTCATACGATTACTGAGTTCTGTTCGCAGAGGCCAAGTTCCGTCAATACTAAAATTAGCTTGTATTAAGCCTTCTAAAATTGGGTTCTTCGTTACTTGGTATGGTTCGATCAGGGGGCAGAAATCGGCTAAATCCTTATCTGGCAAGGGACTTAATTGATTAGCTCGTTCTAGATTGAAAACAATTGGCAAAAATCGCAGCCATGTCTTTCTATATAAGGGTTTCACCCCTTATAACT
>NZ_JBHFLL010000008.1:0-5218 GCF_041928595.1 Microcystis sp. BLCC-F209 | reverse complement strand
CTCTAAGACTTTCTGGTATAGTTCACTTATCATTTTCGTTATCTAGGTTATATTTACTATATATGACTTATCTTTTTTTTGAGTCTGTATCTGTATTCCATGCTACATAAGCTTTTCAGCCTGCTTGTCCCCCTGTCAGATCGTTTTGACAAAAATTTGCATCGCTATTGCTGATGTAGCTCCTAAAGCTAAAAAGGTAATGGTTAACAAAATAACAATTGTACTCTTAGATTTTTTAAGCATTGATATTCTCTCGGGTATTTTTCAATACTGTACAATATCTCTCATAATTATTCAACGCAACAAGGGAGCCTTATTGACAAAGACAATCCTTGAAACCTGATAAGCTGTACTGAATTTAAACTGGGTAGGGAAAATTTTAGTACAAATGCTCGAACTGCTTCTCCCTGCTCCGCAGCTCCGGCGCTCCCCGACAATCTTAACGAGTAATTTATATAGTCAACAGCTTAACCCCGATTCAAAAGCAGATGAAAAATGGCAGCAATTGAATGATAAGGAAAGGAGTTTTAAGCTTTAATAGCGGTAGTAGTGATTATAAATGAAATTAAAAGATATTGTCAACAAAGTCAAAATAGATTCTAGGAAATTAACTCAATATACTCTTAATTTAGACAATCCAAAAGGATTAAATAAAGCCCTCATGTTTCAACGGCACTTAGGATATACTCAAGATAATCATGAGCCACTCCTACAACAAATTGCCGACAAAGCTCTTGAAGCAAACGCTGTTTATCAAAGTACAGATAACCATGGACAACGTTATCAAGTCGATCTAGAAATTACAGGAATTGAACCGGGACAAAAAGAAATAGTCAGGACTGGATGGATTGTTGAGCATGATAGTGATACAGCTAGATTAGTAACTTTATATGTGAGAAAAAGACCATGATTAAACCAGAATTATTTGACCTTGTTGAATTATTAGTTGACTTGCCTGAATATAACTTAATAATGGGAGAACAAGGGACAATCGTTGAAGACTACAATGATGGTTGTTACGAAATTGAATTTAGTAATGATCGAGGGGAAACTATAGCTCTTTGTCCTCTGCCAATGCAGCAATTTATTGTCATCTGGAAAGCTAAGAGCAAAACGTGGTTATCTTTAATTAGTTAGGTGTTAAAAGTTGTCAGACACCGCCCTTATCAAGGGGGCAGGGGGGATCAGAGGCAAAATCTATCTTCAATTTAATTATAACTACTTACTTAACAGCTAACAGCTTTAATTAATAAATTACCCAAGGAAAAGCAACAAAAAATTTTAGATTTCACTCGCTCTTTACTGGACTTTCCGGTTGACAAAAGACCCTAAACTGTGGTGTATCCGCTATGGGGTGGCAGGGGGGATTAGGCCGCGTCTTCTAAGTAGAGATAAGGCTGAAAACTGATAAATACCCCGCTAATTTCTTGAATGTCTCCCAATTGGGAGATCGCCTCGTTAATGGTGTGATATTTAATCTCGATCAGTTTTGGCAATTTCTCCCGGTCAAGCTCGCCAACGCCAGAGCGAATATACTGATCAAGGATAAAGTCGAGAAACTCCCCTTGTTTTCCCGTGTATTTCGAGAAAATTAAATCTTTGTGCTTGATTACCCGCTCTTCTCTGGTCAGGGGTCTGGCTGCGTAGGCGATATAGGTCAGCACGTCGTAAATATCACTGTTTTCCGTGTTGGTGATACGGGCGATCGCCTGTAGCTGCTCCTCGCCGTAGCCTTTTTCCGCGAGTCCAGTTAGCAGGGATTTGCGGGTGTCGGGTCGGCCCCAGAGAAGGCGTAATTCCGCTTCATCTTGAAAAAGATCGGGAATATCCCCGAAAAGCTGCTGGATAAACTCCTCGGCCGAGATCAGGTTTCCGTCAGCGTTCCAGAAAGTTGTTTTCTGGGTGTGTTCCAGTTCTCGTTCCTTGCCGTCGGCCAGTTTGATTTTAATTTTCTGGCGTATCGGCAGAGGATCCGGCTCGTCGAGAGGAGCTTCGATCGCGTCAGTTGGTTCGGGGCGCGGCCTCGGATCGATGACCACGGGTTCCTGCGGTTCCCCGTCCCATTCGGGATCGTTAAAGTTTTCATGGGCTTTAACAAAATCGTAGATAGTGAAATAGTCCTTATTATCGAAAAGGCGCGTCCCCCGGCCGATAATCTGTTTGAACTCGATCATCGATTTGACCGGACGCAGTAGAACGATATTTCTCAGGTTTCTAGCATCCACCCCGGTGGAGAGT
This sequence comes from Microcystis sp. BLCC-F209, assembly GCF_041928595.1. Lineage (NCBI taxonomy): Bacteria > Bacillati > Cyanobacteriota > Cyanophyceae > Chroococcales > Microcystaceae > Microcystis > Microcystis sp. BLCC-F209. Next base: position 2,980 of record NZ_JBHFLL010000008.1, on the reverse strand, counting down.
TTGCGAGAGGTGGTGAGGATGGTGGGGAGCCTTTTCTCGTTATCTTGAAACTTTTTTAAGTGGGTGTCTCCCAAGCTGCCATCGTTGGCGGTAACGCGAGCGCAGTAGTTAGGATCGCTGCTGATGGCCATTTGATTGATCAGATCGCGAATGGCTAGGGCGTGGTCTTGATTGGCGCAGAAAACCAGGGTTTTCTCGTTTTGGTTGATCGCCTCCATAAAAATTTTTACCCTTTGGCGCTCCCGTTCCTCGATCTCGATAATCCGGTTAAAGTCGGATTCAGTATAAACCTTGTTTTCGTCGATATCGCCCTCGATCAGTTCATCGTCGGGATCATATTGGTACTCGTCGAGGCTGGTGGTGAATTCAACCACCTTAAAGGGGGTTAGGTAGCCCTCGTTAATGCCTTCTTTCAGGAAATAGGTGTAGAGGGGTTCGCCGAAATATTTGTAGGTGTCGCCGTTGAGATCCCGTTTCGGGGTGGCGGTTAATCCCAGTTGTACAGCAGGGGCGAAGTATTCGAGGATTTTTCGCCAAGTGCTTTCGTCGTTGGCCCCGCCCCGATGACATTCATCCACGATCACCAAGTCGAAAAAGTCGGGAGCGTATTCGAGGAAGTTAGGGGCCAGTTCCTCGCCGTTTTGGGTCATAAAGGTTTGAAAGATCGAAAAAAAGACACTGCCGTTTTTAGGGACTTTCTTTGTTTTCTGGATTTCCTTCGGTTCGATCCTAACGAGCGCATCTTCGGGGAAGGCGGTAAACTCGGTTAAAGCTTGATTAGCCAGAATATTCCGATCCGTAAGGAAGAGAATACAGGGCCGGTGGGTCGGTTCACCAGTGAGGTTCCAACTACTATAAAAGAGTTTCCATGCGATTTGAAGGGCGATCGTTGTTTTGCCGGTGCCGGTAGCCATGGTCAGGAGCATCCGTTTTTGACCAGCTGCGATCGCTCCTAGAACCGCCTGGATGGCGTTGTGTTGGTAGTAGCGGGCCTCCCGCATCCCGCTTTTATTATCGGGGGGGACGGTGGCGAAACGGTCGCGCCAGTGGTTGGAATCGGGGTAGGTGGCCGCCCAGAGTTCTTCCGGGGTGGGGTAGCGATCGATATAGCCTTCTTTTCCGGCGCGGGTATCCACTTGATAAATGCGGAGGCCGTTGCTACAGAGGGCGAAGGGGGTTTGCAGGCGCTCGGCGTAGTCCTTGGCCTGCCCAAGTCCCTCGGTGGGGTGCGCGTCGCGTTTTTTGGCTTCCAAGGTGGCGAGTTTGTGACCGCGATAGACTAAGACATAATCGCAGGTTTTCGATGAACTGCGCCGGCCGGAACCGATTAGACGACCGGGGGCAATAACCTCGCGACGAATTTTACTGTCGGGAATGACTCCCCATCCGGCGGCTTTGAGGGCAGGGTCAACCAGTTCGGCTCTGGTTTCGGCTTCGTTCATGGGCTAGAAATCAAGTTGGCTGATGGCTTCCGCCATCGCTCGATCGGTTATGTCGGTTTGGTCGGTTTTGGAGTAGAGGGTGATGAGGACGATGGCGGTCTGGGTTTGCAGGTAGTAGATAACTCGATAACCGCCGCTTGGCTCTTCTAGGTTCTGTGTGATAAGTTTAATTGACATAGGATCGATCAATCTTTGTGTCCTTTGTGTCTTTGTGGTTCGTTCCACCCCCTCGCTCTTGAGAAATGTATCTTAGAATACATTTTACCCACCAAAGCTGGGAGAGCCGCCGCTTTTCCCCTTTTTAATATCACTGTTTTTGAGGCGAACTTTGAAAACGGGGAAATTGAATCCTTGAATGCGATCGCCGGGGGTTTGTCCTGTCTGAAGGGTCTGAAGTAGGGGTTGTAAGTCTTGGCGGATGGATCGATAGCGTTTGGCGAGGATTTTGAGATCTTTTTGAAAGCGGGGGGTGAGTCTAATTTCGATGGGGTTTTCGTTAATCGACATCAATGTCTTCCCACATTCGATCTAGGGGGATGGTATTTCCCGCTAGGGCTTCTTGCATTCCTTGTTTAAGGTTGGCAACGATTTCCTCGTCTGGGGTGTCGTCTGGGTTGTGCGATCGTTCCCGTTCTAATTCAAGGCGAAAGGATCGAACGATCTCGTAAATCTGAGTCAGGTGGTCTTCAGGGATTTCGTGGAGTTCGTCGATGATTTTTTGGATGATCATGGAGCTACGGGAAGACGCTATTTACATTTTAACGGTTCTACTGGCTAAGAGAGCGTTCGTAAATTAATGTAAAAAAGGTGGACAGAATCGAAAAAGAGGTTGTAAGCAAGAAATAGAGACAAGGAGAGTACAAGTAAATGGAAAGACAACCCTATCCATCCGACCTGACTGATGATGAGTGGGAAATCCTTAAACCCTTGATTCCCGAGCATCAAGGAGTCGGTCGTCCGCGCACCGTAAATATTCGAGAAATTCTCAACGCGATTTTCTATTGGGTCGATAACGGGATCAAGTGGCGAGCCATGCCCCACGATCTACCACCGTGGTCAACGGTATACGATTACTACCAGACCTCTTGCAAAAGTCTTAAGTCGATCCTTGTACAGCAACATTTTTGAAGATTATCAACTACTAATAAATAATTAACTGAAAGTCCCTCCCATTATTGTTTCTATCGTTTGTTTTCGGATTTATGCAAGAGGTCTATTGTAGCTTGGAGATTACTCTGGTTAACCTATCAAGCACGCTTACACGGAGAGGAGAGTTGTGAAAGTTTTTTGGAAGAACATGAATGGCAATCTTTGTGTGCCACTATTCATAAAAAGAGTCCGCCACCTGAAAAGCCGCCCTCCTTGGCCAGAAGCGGTCAGAATGATTGCTTCTCTTGGGGGGTTTTTAGGTAGAAAAGGTGACGGTGAACCAGGTGTTAAAACTATTTGGTTGGGACTGCGAAGGTTACATGATATCAGCCAGACTTGGAAACTGTCTCATCAAATTAGTTCCCCCATAGAACCCCCTTGAGCCATCT
>NZ_JBHFLL010000079.1:0-1439 GCF_041928595.1 Microcystis sp. BLCC-F209 | reverse complement strand
AGGGTTGCGCTTGCTTTGGTTTAACCTGAGCGACTTAGTTTTTGCTGCGCTTTTTTCTGGCTTGAGATTTTAGGTTCGACAGCAACTCCTTGATTGTTTTTTGAGTTACCCCTTGACAATCAAGACAGTCGCTACGTTCATCTTATATTTAATTCCACCCACCCACTTATCAGCTTTGATAAGTAAGCTATGACGCATTTAAAGTGCTTATTCTTAAGATTAGCCGAATCTCCCTCAATCCCTTTACTGTTGCCTCTTGCAAGAGTGCCTCTTGCCTCGTCTCAACAAGCAATTTAAATTACGAACAACTTAGCTAGGCAGAATTAAACTTAAAACAGTGAGTTTCGTATCCTCCTTTTTGAGCGCGAGCTTCGATCCCTTGTTTAACAGCGATCGCTAAATCGGACTCATCGGGAAAAATTTGACCTGCCAGTTCATGCGTTTTTCATTGATGCCATTCAATTTCAATAAGATTCATTTCAGAGGAATATTTGGGCAGTTGAAAGAAAAATCATCCTTGCTGCTGCCACTTATCCCAATACTCTCTGACTTGCTTGCTCCTATGAATGGGATGATTATCTTGAACGATGACGGTAATCTCCCCCGTCTTTTCAAAATGTTGGGCAGCGAGTTGGGCTTGCCATTCGAGAAGCTTAATATAAGTGTCCCCTTTAAACGAGCCTAATTTCAATCCATAGTCAAAACTCACTCCCACTGAGTAAAGTCCCAGAATATTTAATCTTTTTCCTCGTCTTTTAGTCTGTTCTAAGACTTTCTGCTCTCCAAGACGAGCATAAGTGTAGCTGACGGGACTCCAAAGAGAAAAACCTGATTCATCCAAAAATTTTAGACGGATTTCTCCGGCACTGTGCGCCCAGAACAACCAGTCTAAATCGGCTTTTTTAGCTAATTTAACTTGAGGATCAGCACCATTGGGTTGTTTATATCTTGTTCTTTTCCAGACCCATCCTCTTGCTTTGATAATTTTCCTTAATCTATCTTGACTCAAAACAACTTTTCGCTCTCTTGCTAGTTTTCGAGCTAATTGAGCCGCATTATAGGTTCGTGAATCTTCTTCTAGACATTTTTCTACATAAACCAGATCATCCTCTTTCCACTTCTTTTTTCTTCCTCTCCCCATTTTTTCCCACAATCCTTCCATTCCTGGCTTTTTCCAACGATGGAAGCAATCTCGCACGGTGTGGGGCGATTTTCCCTTATATTGGGCTATCTTCTCCACTGACCATCCATAATGCCTAAGTCGAATGATTTCGGCTCTCTCCTTGACCCTATAAGGAATTCCTGCCAGTTTTTGCAGTTCTAGCAGGTTTTTGTCTTCTTCTTCACTTAAATCAATTTTTAGAGGGGCTGGCAAGGTTTTATTCCTCCTCCACAAAGGGTTCTCTGCTATTTTATAAGTTTTTTCGCCTACCTACTTA
>NZ_JBHFLL010000078.1:0-7345 GCF_041928595.1 Microcystis sp. BLCC-F209 | reverse complement strand
TGATAACTGATAACTGATAACTGATAACTGATAACTGATAACTGATAACTGATAACTGATAACTGATAACTGATAACTGATAACTGATAACTGATAACTGATAACTGATAACTGATAACTGATAACTGATAACTGACTCCTAACCCAATGGTAGATGTTGGATTTTTGCAGAAGTTCTATTTTCCGACAAAGATAAGCAAAAATTATTCATTGACTGCAAAAACTTGAGAATATTTAAATTAACATTCCGCAATATTTATAAATTCTTAAGAATTAATTGAGAAAGATTTTTATTTAACAACGATGTTATCATAGTTACAGCGATTTTACTGAATTTCATAATGGGTTATTCTGTGCTTTTTTGGGCAGCAATGCTTGAAACCCTTGCCACACCTAGAAGGTGATCCTAATTAAAACGGGTAAATCAGTCAATTTCACCCCTAACGATGATCTTTTTTTTATGTAGTTTTATTGCAAAAAAAAAGTTTTTTTGACAAAAAGCACAAAGTATGATATACACCAACCTATTTCTGGCTGGGAGTAATTATTGCAGAGTGGGGGAGTGGGGAAGTGGGGAGATAGGGAGAATAAATAAAAGCAATCTCCTGTCTCGGAGTCTCCTGACTTGAAAGAGGGTGTGGGGTGTGGGGTGTAGGGAAGGAAACCTCTTTCATCTGTGGGGGTGAAAATTTTTTCATCGAGACTAACCCCTGTGAACTGTACTAGGCGAGAAACTTAACCAACTCCTCTAATTTTTGCCAAGCTAACCCACTGGCTAAAATGTCGCGAGCGAGGGCGAAACCGGCTGCATGGTCGCCAAAAGTGACCTTTTCTGCCACCTGTAGGGCAAGAGAGGCATTAATCGCCACAGCATCCCGTTGAGCCGGCGTTCCCCCTCCTTGCAGGACATTTTTGAGGATTTCGGCATTTTCTGGCACTTCCCCACCTTTAAGGGCATTTAAACTGGCTCTGGGGATAGCAATTGACAAGGGATCGATCGCCGCAGAAATCACCTCGCCATTATTTAATAAAGCCATATCGGTCAGGTCTCCTAACCCCACCTCGTCGAGTTTTTCCCGGCCGTGAACAATAATCGCCTTTGGGGTTCCCATTTGTGCTAAAGCCGTGGCCATGGGGGTGAGAAATTGCCGGTCATAAACCCCGATAACTTGACCTGTGGGACGGAGAGGATTAACTAGAGGGCCCAGAAGATTAAAAACCGTGCGAACTTTCAAGGTTTTGCGGAGATTAGCCACACTTTTCAGGGCTGGATGCCAACCGGGGGCAAAAAGAAAAGTCACTCCCACCCCATCTAGGGCCGCCGCCACCTTCTCGCTAGGGGCGCTCAAATTAACCCCAAGATATTCTAGAACATCGGCCGAACCGACCTTGCTGGAGGCAGAGCGATTGCCGTGTTTAGCCACTTTTACGCCCCCAGCGGCCGCCACAAAGGCCACGGCAGTGGAAATATTAAAGGTTGAGGCCCCGTCACCGCCGGTGCCACAGGTATCGATAACGGGAGTAGTATGGGGTTTAGGGTCTTCTAAGCGAGACTGTTGCCGTAAAACTCCGGCCATTCCCGCTAATTCCGCGGCCGAGACTCCTTTTGCTTGCAAAGCCGCTAAAATCGCCCCCGATAAAACTTCTGGAATCTGACCGTTTAACCATCCGGTCATTAATTCTTCAGCTTGGTTAAGGGAAAGGGATTTTCGATCGAGTAGTTGCTGCAGTAGGTTTGGCCAGTCTGGAGTGGTCATCGCTGTTCCATTGCTGTGGGGAGGGGGCGATATAATATCATAGCGGTTTGTCTGGGGAATCGATCGCTCCTAGTCATTTTTACTTTAAATCGAGCAAACCCTGTTCTTTTAACTTAGGATTAAAACGAATTTCCATCTGGACTCCCCGTTTTTCTAGGGTTGATAAAATATCATTTTCTACTCGTCTGGATACCTGTTTTAATAACTTCATTTTCCCTAATTCGTCAGCACTTTGATAAATTTCTTTTTCTATGTCAGTCATGGCTAATTTAGCATCAATTGGTTCTGTCCAGATTTTTTCATTGCCGATTACTGCCTGACTTTCTCTTAGCCAAGCTTGTTTAATCGATTCGAGAATAGTTCGATTAGGACGCTCAATCACCTGGATTTTTAGCCAATAACAAGCTTGAGGCTGTCGGGCAAGATGTTGTTTTAAACTGAGATAAATATCACGAGAATAGCCAACAAACTCTAGGACTTGCTCTCGATTAAAAATGGCATAAACCCCGATTTTTCCCTGGAAATCAACACAGATATTACCGGTGGCATCTAGGTAGGGAATATATTCTAATTGTTCGAGATTAGCAAAAGTATCAGGCTCGTTCATAATTAACTGTCGATAATTGGTTGGAGATAAGTAGGTAGGTGTTAAAAACTTTCAGATACCCCGCTGATCAAGTAGGGTTGATTCAAGGTAGGGTTGATTCAAGGTAGGGTTGATTCATGAATCAACCCTACCCGTTTAAAATTGTACCAAAAAGTCTTAGGCTAAATTAGTCCCCAAAAATAATCAATTCTCAATGCCTACTGCTTCTCTTAACGAAATTGTTCACGCAGCTCTCAGTGGTCAAGTGGTTTCTTTTCCCACGGACACAGTTCCCGCTTTAGCGGTTTCTCCCCCCTATGCTGCCTTAATTTTTGCCGCTAAAAAACGGACTTTTGATAAACCCTTAATTCTCATGGCGGCCTCAGCAGCAGATTTATGGGATTATGTCAAGGGAAATCAGGAAGAAAGGGAAATTTGGCGGCAAATGACCGAAAAATACTGGCCTGGCTCCTTAACTTTGGTTTTACCCGCTTCTGAAAAAGTACCAAAAGTTCTTAACCCTAAAGATCCTAGCACGATCGGGATCCGAGTTCCCGCTCATGCGATCGCAAGAGAAATTCTCGGTCGAACTGGTGTTTTAGCGACCACAAGTGCTAATCTGTCAGGACAAGAGCCTTTATTAACTCCAGAAGCGATTATGACTACTTTTCCCTCGGTGACGGTGTTAGCGCCCACAGAAAGGCAAGCATGGGGAATAATCAATAGTGGACAACCCTCCACTGTCGCGCGTTGGCAATGTCAAGGATGGGATATCTTACGACAAGGGGCAGTTTTTCTGTAAATATGGACGATATTGACGCTTTAAAACGGGAATTACAGCAAACTCGCCTCGCTTATCAGATGGCCGTGGCAATTAATCACCTCAAAAGCAGTTTTTTGGGACGGGTTGCCCACGAATTGCGATCGCCATTGAGCAGTATGATCAGTCTCCATCAAATGATTCTCGCCGATCTTTGTGAAAGTCCGGCCGAAGAAAGGGAATTTATCGCCCAGGGGCAACTGGCGGGCTGTAAACTGATGGCAATGCTGGATGAGATGATTAATCTTTCTAAACTAGAGTCGGGTACTATACCCCTCGAGCAAGAAATTTTTTCTTTAACTAAACTTTGGGAAGATTGGGCAAGTTTAACCCATTTACAGGCAGCTAATCGCAATATTAAGCTTAAATTTAGCCCTTTAACCGATGATATTGCTATTATTGCCGATTATCAGCGTTTATTTTCTGCTCTTGTCCTTCTCGTCGATGCAGCGATCGCCAATCTAAGGAGCGGCTCTATTTGTATATCCGTAAGCGCTCTTGACGAAAAAAAAGTCACTATTACCCTAGAATTTACGGGGGAAATGGCTCTCTGGCCAATGCCAGAAATTTCATCCTTGAGTTTAGAATCAAAGCCAGAAGAAGTTAAACAATTTACTCAAGCTCTCGGTCTTTCTCCCGGTCTTAAATTCCAGTTAGCGAAGGGAATTATCGAAGTATCGGAGGGGGAAATGAGCTTAGATCAAATCGATAACAATAGTCAGGACAAGCTCACACGGATCGTTTTTTCTTTACCTCGATCGCCGGATAGGAAAAATCCTCGGGATAACGATTAAATAATACCATCGTCGTGGTGGCGTTGCTTTGGAAACCAATGCGCTGGTAAAAATTTTCTTGATTAGTAGTCATCAAATAGACTCTTTCCACCCGATTTATTCGGGGATGGGCCAAGACTGTTTCTACTAATTTACGCCCTAAACCCGCTCCCTGATAATCGGGATGAACGATCACATCCCAAATAGTGGCCCGATAAATGCCGTCAGAAGTGGCCCGAGCAAAACCAATTAATTGCCGCTCATTCCACACCGTCACCACCGGATCACTATAGTCAATTGCGGTTTCTAAATCTTCTAAACGGCGATCTATTGCCCAAAATGCGGTTAAATTAAATAATTCTCGTAGTTGCAATAGATCTATCTTGCTTTTATCCTCGTCAAACTGAATCTGACTACAATCAATCATGATATTTGCTTAGTCTACGACTAAAAAATAGGGAAAGATATTTGGCCGAGAAAGAGGATTCACGCTCGATCGGGCTGATTTATGAGCAATTTCCCCTAATCTATGTGTTTGATTATACTAAATGTCTAAGATAATCTCTAGTTGATTTATCGTGATTTCTTGACAAGCTATTAATCAGTAATCAGGAGTCAACAGTCAGGAGATAGGAGTCAGCAGTCAGGAGGAGATAGGGTGATAGGGTTTTGGGGTGATAGGGTGATGAGACAGCTTCCCCACTTCCCACTTCCCACTTCCCACTTCCTAATTCATAATTCTCATTTCCCCAACCCCCAACAGCTAAAACCCATCTATACGGCGCTGCTGACATAATTCGATCGCTAATTGGATCGCCGCTTGCATACTCTGGGGTCTAGCGATGCCAAGACCAGCGATATCAAAAGCCGTACCGTGGTCTGGAGAGGTGCGAACAAAAGGTAAACCGATGGTAGTATTAACAGCACAGTCAAAAGCCATTAATTTGACGGGAATTAGGCCCTGATCGTGGTATAATGCCAGATATGCGTCGGCGGGTTGCCCTGCACCGCTAAACCAAGCGCGTCCCGGTTCCACCCAAAGCGTATCGGGGGGGACAAGGCCGATTAATTGGGTTTGCGGGTATTTCTGTCCCATTGACTGCAGCCAAGGCTGTAACCAGTCCTTTTCTTCCCTTCCCAGTTTTCCCGCTTCGCCACTGTGGGGATTAAGGCCGGATATGGCGATTTTTGGGCGATCGATGCCGAAATCTAGCTTTAAAGACTCGATCAATAGGTCTAGTTTTCGGGTCATCAGATCGGGGTTAAGAGTATCGGGAACTTCTCGCAGGGGGATGTGGGTAGTGGCGAGGAGAGTGCGTAAGCTATAGCCAGTGTGAGGGGATTTAGCGACGAATAGCATCCCATAACGGTTAATTCCCGCCATGGTAGCTAAAACCTCCGTTTGACCGGGGAAATCATAACCGGCCAACTGCCAACAGGATTTGGCAATCGGACCGGTGACAATACCGTCAAATTCGCCCTTGAGGGTGCGTTTTATGGCTTCTTGCAGGTAAAGAAAGCTAATTTCACCACTATGGGCATCCCCACGCCCGCAAACGATTTTTTGTTGATTGTAGGGCAAATCGATCAGAGAAAAGCGATCGAGGAGATGGGGATCGTGATAGGCTTTTTCGAGAAGCGTTCTGGTGCCGATTAGAGTAATCTGACAAATAGACGAGATTGGGGAATCGGCGATCGCTTTCAACACCACTTCAGGGCCGATCCCGGCGGGATCACCGACGGGGATAACTAGACGGGGAATAAAATAGGCGGATTCCATAAATTTTGGCCGTCAAGATGGCTAATTCTCCCGATTAATCTGATCGTTGACAATTATCAGGAGGGAATAAATCAGTAAACAATCTTCAGTTTACTGTAATCTCATGGCGATAGATAGTAACTTTAGGCAAATTAAATTTTTTAACTTTTCTGTTTTCTTATTGCCCAAATTAGCCAGATTGTTGTAAGCTTATGACCCAACTACAACCCGATATATTCGTTAACAACCGTCCCGATACCGATGGAGACGAGGAAGAAGACTACTTCGATTATTTTTATGATGAACCGGGTAGTGAACCGGGGACATTAATTATCGAACCGGATGCCAAACCCTCGCGGATTATTTTAATTGACTACGATGAAGATAACGCCATTCGCAAGGTGGATATTACACCCAATGCTTGCGCCCCCTATATTGGCACAAATACCGTGTCTTGGATGGATATTCAAGGGTTAGGGAGTGAGACGGTTTTAAAACAGGTGGGAGAAATTTTTAATCTGCATCCTTTGTTATTAGAAGATGTGGTTAATGTGCCGCAGCGACCCAAGTTAGAGGACTATAACAATCAATTGTTAGTGATTTCTCAGATGGTGCGACTGAAAGAAGATGAAAGCGGTTTTGATACAGAACAGGTCAGTTTTGTCTTGGGAAAACGCTATCTTTTGAGTTTTCAAGAGGAGGAATTACAGGACTGTTTTGAGATAGTCAGAGATCGAATTCGCACTTCCCAGGGACGAGTACGAAAATCGGGAGCGGATTATTTAACCTATTTATTATTAGACACGATTATTGATGGTTATTTTCCCGTGGTAGAACACTACGAAGATCGGATTGAGGCTTTGGAAGATATGATCATTAGTAATCCCGATCGAGATACTATGCAGGAAATCTATGATGTCCGTCGGGAATTATTGGCACTGCGTCGCTTAATTTGGCCGATGCGAAATGTCCTACATCTACTGATGCGTGACCATCATGGTATAGTCAGCGATGAAGTACAAATTTATTTTCGGGATTCCTACGACCACGTCATTCAAATTCTGGAAATTATCGAAGCTTATCGAGAATTAGCGGCGAGTTTGATGGATGTTTATATGTCCACTATGGGCAATAAATTAAACGAAATTATGAAGTTTTTAACCGTAATTTCAACCATTTTTATTCCCTTAACTTTTATCGTTGGTGTCTATGGCATGAACTTTGAGAATATGCCAGAATTAAAAGGAGAATGGAGTTATTTTATTGTTTGGTTAATCATGTTAGCCGTAGCGGGAGGCTTGATTTTCTACTTCTGGCGCAAAGGTTGGTTTAAACCAATTTATTCCCTGAAAGAGGAAGCAAAAAGTTAGTTAACGAAGACAGGAGGCAGGAGGCAGGTTTTGGGGTTTTGGGGTTTTAGGGTTTTAGTTCAATTTCCCCACCTCCCCAATTCATAATTCAGGTTCTTCCGAACTTACACTGTAGAAAATTCCTCAAGCTCCCTCTCTGCCGGCTCTTCTAGGTTCTGTGTGATAAGTTTAATTGACATAGGATCGATCGATCTTTGTGTCCTTTGTGTCTTTGTGGTTCGTTCCACCCCCTCGCTCTTGAGAAATGTATCTTAGAATACATTTTACCCACCAAAGCTGG